>NZ_MRBY01000037.1 GCF_001904615.1 [Limnothrix rosea] IAM M-220 | reverse complement strand
GCTCTTCCATTCACCGCGTCGTACTTCCGAGCATGCTTAAGCAAAACTCACGTTAATTAATTAATTTCGTATCCAAATCAGAAATGCCAAGGTTGCCGTAATTTACCAACATGGTTTTTTACTATAGACCCTGCACTTGATACCGAACCGATGGTCAATGAAAACCGTTTTGCCTCGATTCTAGTGGTTGAAGACGACTCAACCCAGGCGATTATTCTCAAAAAACTACTCAAAGATCAAAACTTTACCTTCTACTTTGCAGATAACGGTACAAGAGCTTTAGACATTATTTATGAGGAGAGACCCGATCTTGTATTGTGCGATTGGGTAATGCCGGGTATTTCAGGCATCGATGTTTGCAAAGAAATCAAATCTAACCCTAAATTAGCCAGCACCATTTTTATTCTGCTGACCGGGAAAAACTCTGTTGATGACCAAGTTTTTGGCCTAGAGGCTGGTGCTGATGATTTTCTAAATAAACCCGTGGAAAAAAGTCAGCTATTGGCACGGATTCATGCCGGTCTACGGCAAAAACAACTATACAATCAACTTCAAGTTACTAACAAAATTTTAAAAGAAACCCAAGCGCAACTTATTCAAACTCAAAAAATGTCTAGTTTGAGTCGTATTGTTGCTGGGATTGCCCATGAAATCAATAATCCAGCCAACTTTATCTATGGCAATATTCAGTATCTACAGGAATATTTTCAAGAAATACTAGAAGTAATTGAATTGTTTTGTGGAGAATACGATAAATTACCACCGCATATTGAAGAATTGCTTGGTGAGATTGATCTTGAATATTTAAAACAAGATCTTCCTAATATTTTGGCATCAATGAAAACGGGCACACAACGAATTAGTAATATTGTTGCTTCATTAAAAAGTTTTTCTGGGTTGGATGAAGCGGATATTAAATCGGTTGATTTAAATAAATGCCTCGATAATACATTGAGTCTTCTGGAACATCAACTACAAGAAAAAAATATTGATGTTATGCGCCAATACGAAGAGTTGCCCGCAATCAAATGTCATTTTCGCAATATAAATCAAGCGTTAATGCATCTATTTTCTAATGCAATTGATGCTATTGAGATGAAACAAGGGCTAGTGTCAGAGTTTCGGGGGAAAATAACAGTTCAAACGTCAGTTTTATCAGAGGAAAAATTAAAAATATCGATTATTGATAATGGCACGGGGGTATTACCTGAGGCCTTTGAAAATATTTTTGATCCTTTTTTTACGACAAAACCAATCGGTAGTGGTACGGGTCTCGGACTATCTGTCACTTATCGAATTATTCAACGCCATGGTGGCATGCTTTCTTGCAACTCTTTTCCGGATGCTGGAGCGGAGTTTGTGGTTATGTTACCGATTCGTACTGTATAACGCTGATTTATAAGATTTATTTGGGCTTTTGTTGTGGGGATTTTACTGTAAGTTAATTGTTTTTTGGATATAGTTGCTTTCGCATGTGGATAAGGTTTAGGTGTGATTTTGTTGGCTTGATTGTTGTTAGGTTGAGGATTATGAAAGCATCATCAAGGGTGGGGTGGGTGATAGTAATTTTTATGTAGGGATTGGAGTTGGGAGATGAATCATTGGCAAAGGATTTTTCTTGTTTGTGCTGGGTCATTGATGGTTAATAGTTTGGTTGTTGGCTCTGCAGGGGCGATGGTATTGGATCGGGGTTGGCGTTTGGCTGTTGGATTTCATAGTTTGGATCTTGCTGTTGGTGTAAATGGTTTATTAAGGCTTTTGTCTGGTGATAATCGGTTTACTCCGGGGGGGTTCGATGTGGACTTTGATCTTGATGAACAGGGGGAATTTTTTGATTTAGAAATTGATGGTAATTTTGTTGGTCGTTTTGGTTGTTATGAGGCGTTTGGGATTATTAATCTCAATGGGGATATGAGTGGTGAAGGTTGTGCTTTTGATCGGGAGTTTTTGTTTGTTCGTGATTTTGGGTTAAGTCTGGCGGCTTTGATTAATGGCGATCGCCAACTCATCATTGATGCGATATTTTCGGAGGCTGTCGCGTTATCTTCTGTTGGCAACCATTTAACTGTTGTTTTGCGCTATGGCACGGGATCACTCGCTGTCGTGCCCGTACCAGCTCCTGCTGCGGTTTTGCCGGTAATTAGTGGTCTGGCTGTGGTAGGGAAAAAACGGCTTAAAAAAATAGAAAATGATATGGGCTAATTTCTTTTGAGATGTGAGGTGGCTGTAATGATTGAAGCGCCTTGTTGCGAGATGAGTTCCTTTTCGCTGTAAAGCAGCATAATATATAACCACGAAATTTATGAAACCTAGAGCCTGGGTATAAACGTGTCTGAAGAACTTGATGATCTTTCAGTATTAGAGGAAATAGATATCCCAGAGGTGATGCGGGATGAATCGGTCGCGCCATTATCGAATGAAAAACGTCGTAGCGGCATTCCGTCTTTTTTGCTTTTTGGAGGGTTGGCTGTCGGACTTCTTACCCTTGGGGCGATCGCCCTGTGGCAGCTGGTATTGGTAGGATCTATGCCAACGGAGATGAGTGACACCACCTCTACAGAGACGGAGGTATCGACAGCCGGGACAACAGACCCAGAAGCGGGAGCAACGCCGGAACCTGAGTCGGATCAATTACTCGGTCATTTTGCCTATGATGAAGCACCAAGCTGGGAACTCGAATTTGTTTATCCCAGTGGCACGCTAAAGTTACGTCCAGCCGCAGCAGAAAAATATCGGCAAATGGCGGCAGCTGCTCGTCGAGATGGTATTAGTCTCAGTTTGATTTCGGGCTTTCGTTCCATTGAAGAACAAAAATATCTCTTTTTCACAGTGCGAGAACAACGGGCACAGGATATTTCCCAGCGTGCCGAAGTGAGTGCTCCCCCCCGCCATAGCGAACACCATACGGGCTATGCTGTTGATATTGGTGACGCGAATGTGCCGGGCACAAATTTGAGTGAAAGTTTTGAAAATACCGCGGCTTTTCGCTGGCTAGAGTCCAATGCTGCGCGGTTTAGTTTTGAGCTATCGTTTCCTCGCGGTAATCCCCAAGGAATTGCCTATGAACCTTGGCATTGGCGGTTTGTTGGCGATCCAGATAGTCTTGAAACTTTCTATAAGTCACGTCGTTTTAGCGACAATGCGACTGATGCAGATGTATCGCCTACTAATTAATTTCTTTTGCAAGTCCCATCATTAAACTTTTTTCATGGCTGATTCTTTTCCCCAAACCCAGTGGTGGGTACAACGTTGGTTAGAACTACTGGATTCTTATCGTTTCAAAAAAAGATTGGAGCGAGCCCGTATCTATGCTAAGGAAGGAAATGTCCTCAGTATTGATTTTGTGGGTTCTAAGGCGATCGCCGCCGTTCAGGGCAGTGAACCAGATCCCTACCGCGTATCCCTAACCCTTGCGACCTTCAATGACGAAGATTGGAAATATGTCATCGAATCCTTAGGGCAAAAAGCAATTTTTTCCGCACAACTACTAGCGGGGGAAATGCCTGCGGCGATCGAGCAAGTTTTTACCCAAAACGGTTTAAACCTTTTTCCTTTTACCTTAGGTGATGTGAAATCGAAATGCAGTTGCCCCGACAAAGCTAATCCCTGCAAACATATCGGTGCCGTTTACTATCAGCTCGGCGATCGCTTTAGTGAAGATCCCTTCGTGATTTTTCAGTTACGTGGCCGCACGCGCCACCAGATATTAGATGCCCTAAAAGAATTTCGTTTAAATCAAAACGACACCATTAAAACAACCATAGAAAAATCAAAAACCTCTCCTGCAACCAAAACAAAACAAAAAAACACAGCGAAACAATCCATCAATTTCGAAAAATTTTGGCAATATGACCAACCCCTTGACCCTAGTCTCGTCGTCTTAACGCCACCGACCGACGGCAAAACCACATTAGAGATCCTTGGTCAACTGAACCTGCCCTATGAAGAAGCACAAGCTTTTCAAAATTATCTTCAACAAGTCTATGCCATCGCTAGCCAACAAGCTTTGATGCAAGCCCTACAAGGTAGCAACCCTTAAAGACTAATGCTTGAGTCACTGAGCAATAGCTAAAATACCCACTGTTTTTAAGTCAACAAAATACCTTCGATGAATATTAGGGGTGGTGGTTGTTACCCATAGGATCGAAAACACTAAATTTTAGTGATCTTTAGCATGAATCTTCTAGTCACTTGTGGTGTAATAGCAACAATACTCATTTTCCAAATCCAGTATGACTCAAAGGAATATAGCCGATAAAATCAGACGCATATTCCAAAAAGTCCCCCTCAACATTGTTCTGGTTACGCCATTTGTAATGCAAATTGTGACCATCGTTGGTCTTACCGGGCTCCTATCTTTTCGCAATGGGCAACAGGCTGTAGTCGAACTTTCTCGTCAGCTCCAAGCAGAAGTTGCCGCAAGAATCCAACAACATTTAGACTCCTATCTAGAAACATCCCATCTCGTTAACGAAATTAATAAAAGCAACATCCAATCTGGTCTCCTCACAACAGATGATTTGTCAGATTTAGGAGAATATTTTTGGCAACAACTCCAGCTTTTTGAATCAAAAGGCGTTATTTACTACGGTGACGAACAAGGGCGATTTATTGCAGCCCAACGAATTGCAAATAATGGCGATTTCATTTTTGTCAAACGAGAATCTTCAACAGCCCCTGCTGAAATTTACCAAGCCAATGACCAAGGTGAGCTAGCAGCCTTGCAAGGCCATATTCCAAACTTTATCGATATTCGAGAACGTCCTTGGTACTTAGCCGCGACCGAAGCCCAAACAAATACATGGGGCAATATTTTTGCCCTCCAAGTTGTCCCTCAAATTGATTTGCCGGCGAGTGTACCCATACGGAATGCTGGAGGAAAATTACAAGGGGTACTAGGTAATAATCTCTCTTTAAATGCGGTAAGTGAGTTTCTCAGTGGGTTAGAGGTCGGGCAGTCGGGGCAAACGTTTATTATGGAAAAAAATGGCAATCTTGTTGCCAGTTCAACTCTATCTCAACCTTTTTTAACCGATGCTAATAATCAAACGCAACGCATCCAATCTACGGCGAGCGAAAATATTGTTATTCGAGAGATAACGCAATATCTTTTAAGCAGTTTTGGTAGTCTCCATGCTATTGAAAAGACGGAGCAATTTAATTATCGGCTAGCTGGAGAAAAGTACTTTATTGATGTCTTGCCCTATAGAGATGATTGGGGCATTGAATGGCTGATTATTGTCGCAATTCCAGAGTCGGATTTTATGGCTCAAATCAATGAGAATACTCGGACAACGATCTTATTGTGCCTAGCTGCTCTAATTATCGCGATGTACTCGGGCATTTTAACTGCGCGTTTGGTTGCCCGTCCCCTTGCTCATCTTAATGAGGCGGCTAAGGGGGTTGCTCGGGGGAATTTACGTGAGACTGTGTCCTTGAGTCGTGTTCGAGAGGTGCGTGAGTTGGCGAAGTCATTTAATCAAATGACGGATCAAATAGAGGCTTCTTTTACTCAGTTGCGATCCCTTAATCAGGTTCTCGCTGAAAATGAAAGTCGTCTTAATCAGTTGCTGGATGTTTTACCTGTGGGTGTTGCGGTTCATAATCCTAATGGTGAATTGACTTACCTAAATCAAATGGGATATCAGTTGCTGACTGATGAGTTTGTTCAGGCTGAGGTTCTGGGGCATCAGCTTGATGACTACGGTATTTATTCGGCTCAAACCACAAGGCGTTATTCGTCCCAGGAGATTCCTATTAGTCGGGCATTGAAGGGAGAGTTTGTTCGCACTGATGATATTGAGTTGCATCGTCATGGTCGGGTGGTTTCACTGGAGGTGCAAGCTTCGCCGATCTATGGCGAACAGCAGGAGGTTCGAGAGGTGGTTGCTGTTTTTCAGGATATTAGTGAGCGCAAAGAGATGGAAAGTCAACTTATCCATAATGCTCTTTATGATCCTCTCACTAATTTACCGAACCGTAATTTGCTGATGGAGCAGTTAGATACAACGGTGGCGCGTTTACAAAAATCGGCTGATTATCAATGTGCGTTGTTATTTCTCGATTTAGATCAGTTTAAGGTTGTTAATGATAGTTTGGGGCATTTGGCGGGCGATCGCCTTTTGATTGAAGTGGCACGTCGTTTGGAGAATGCTATTCAGCTACCAGATCTTGCAGTACGTATTGGTGGTGATGAGTTTATTTTGTTGCTTGATGATGTGCGTGATATTCGTGTTGCGGTTGAAGTGGCAGAACAGATTTTAGAGCAATTTAAACAACCATTTAGGCTTAATCAACGGGATATTTTTATGTCGCCGAGCATTGGTATTGTGCTGGCTGAGCATAGCTATAAGGAAGCTGCTGACATTTTGCGAGATGCAGATCTAGCGATGTATCAGGCTAAGGCCAAGGGCCGGGCTTGCTACGAAATTTTTAATGAAACATTACATACCCAAGCGGTACGTCGTCTGAATCTTAGTAATGCTCTACGGCAGGCGATCGCCGGCAAAGAGTTCGTTGTTTACTACCAGCCCATTGTCACCCTCAGCACTGGCGAACCCGTCGGCTTTGAGGCCTTGGTACGATGGAATCACCCGGAAGAAGGTCTAATTCCCCCTGATGAATTTATTTATATTGCAGAGGAAACAGGTTTAATTGCAGACTTGGATTTGTATGTGTTAGAGACTGCGGCGACCCAACTGCGGAGATGGCAGAGTCAATTTCCCCAGTTTGCCGCCTGTAAAATTAGTGTGAATTTATCGATGGCGACTTTAAATGCAGATTTGATCCCTCGAATAGATAATATTTTGGCGCAAGTTGGTCTGGATAGTCGCTTTGTTACCTTGGAAGTCACAGAAGGGATTTTGATTAAAGATTTAGCAGAAACGGTTAGTTTGTTGACCCAACTGCAAGCCCGCAATATTCAAATTAGTATTGATGATTTTGGTACTGGTTATTCTTCTCTAAGCTATCTACACCGTCTACCGGTCAATAATCTAAAAATCGATAAGTCTTTTATTCGCCATATGCAAACGGGGGATACCAATTGCGAGATTGTAAAAACTGTCGCGGCTTTAGGACAACAATTGGGTTAAAAAATTATTGCTGAGGGAGTTGAAATCCGAGAACAGCAGGATCTGCTATCTGACTTAAAGTGCGATTTTGGACAGGGCTATTTATTTGCGCGGCCATTGCCGGCTCCCGAAATTGAAGTGCTTTTTTCTGGCTAAGGTCGGTTTGGTTAAGGACTCAATCTACAATTCTTAGGGAAAAGGGGATTCGGGGACTGTGAAGACAAATTATTTGCCATAAAAATCTAATTTCAAGAATTACCTTGACTGAATTTTTTTCCTAATTTTGGTTCTGTGCCTGCAAAGATACGTTCGATATTAGAACGGTGACGCACAATGACATACATGCTCGCTAGGACACCAAAAATAATGTAGGGCAAAGGTTTCTGTAGGACAATCATGAGAATCATGACGGCGATCGCCCCACTGATGGAACTCAGGGAAACGATTTGACTTAGGGTAATTACCAGACCAAAGGTTGCTAGCGTACCAAGGGCAACAATCGGTGTCATCACCAATAAAACACCAATACTGGTGGCGACGGATTTACCACCTTCGAAACCTAAAAAGAGCGATTTACTGTGGCCAATGACTGCGCCAAAAGCTGCGCCGACAATCATCCAGTCTTTAAATTCTATGGGCATCGCAATCCATTCGGGATGGGCAAAGAGCAGTGTCACGAGGAGAATGCCGATCATCCCCTTGAGGGCATCACAGAAGAGCACTGTAATGGCTGCTTTTTTACCAAGGGTTCGGAGGACATTTGTTGCACCGGTAGACCCAGAGCCATGGTGGCGGATATCGATATCTTGCAACCACTTTCCCGCGAGGTAGCCCGTCGGAATGGAACCAAATAAATATGCGATAAGGAGAAAAGTTGCGGCGATCGCCAAGGGAATATACATAGCCAAGGTCCGACAGTGATGCTAGAAAAAGTAGGAAGAATCAGACTGGGGTTCCGGCGCAAAGGCAAGCCACAATTGGTATTGCAATAACGACAGACTGATATTGTCCTCAGCCTCATCAATAATAATTAGCGGTAGTTTATCATCTTCTACGAGACGATCTGCTTTCTGAACGAGCGCGTCAGGATTTTCAAACAAAATCACACCGCTATTGGGGCCAAAATCGCTCCGGGAAATACCAAGGCAATCCTGTAAACCCCGCCGCCATTCACCTAATCTTTCGGGAGTATTGGCCAAAATCAAAGCCCGCAGGCGATCGCCATACATGTTGTAGAGCACCGACAAACCTGCTGAGGCCACCAAAATATTTTGCAAGCGGCTGCCCATGCTCCGCACAGCGCCCCGGCCACCCTGCTCAAAGAACCATTTTTTCACACGGTCTGAATGGATGGGTTCAAAGGTACGACGCAATTGCCAAGGCGGCCCATAATAATCAGGTGACATTTGATATTGCTTGAGGGTTGCCTCAATATGTTGCACCCGTGCGGCAAAATTTTTCTTAGCAAACTGGGGTGGCTCTAGTTTTTGCTTTATGGGTTCTGATGGGGGCACAGGTGTCGCCGCTTGGCTCCAATTGTCGTCGTAGCTGGGGAAATCGAGCTGTTCCGCTGCCATGACCAAATCTTGAAGGCTACCCATGAGATAGTCCCGAAAACCCTGAACGCGTACGGCAATGTCTTGGGAAGCGCCGGCAAAGGTAGTGCGCATTTCTTCGCGGATGCGATCGCGCCGTCGTTCGAGCTGGTCAACGGATTTTTGTAGTGCTGTCTGTTTTGCTTCGAGGGTTTGCAGACTCTTGGCCATAAACTGTTGTACTTGGGTTTCTAGGCCGCCAGTCTGTTCATTAAAAAGACTATTTTTTTCTTTTTTTAGGGCTGCAATTTCTTCAACTAAAGCTGCTTTTTGGCGTTCTAATACGGTGATGTCTGCTTGGATAGCTTGAAATTCTGGGGTTAATGTCGGTTCTTCTGGCGTAACGCTGTCGGCGATCGCCTCTGCTGGTGTAGAATCTTTTGCCGCCTCAGTTTGATCAATTGCAGGAATATCAAGGGGTTGAGGAGGAGCAGGCTTGAGATCTAGCTTGGGTCGGTCTTGGGGATCTGAACTCATAGTGAAAATCCTAGGCGCACATAAATTAATAGTTGATTGCAGTCACATTTAGTCGCGACGGCAGTGTTTTTCTAGTTCGCTTTGTAAGGTGCGCGGGTCAAAAATAATGGGCAAAAAGTGAATACTTTTGACTTCTTTAAAGTAAAACAGGATTGGAACGCTTGTCCAAAAGATACGCCAGTTCTGCCACTCGGCATAGGGAAACTGTCGAATCAGCTTGCCTGAACGATAGATATCAAGATCAGTGGCAGTAAATTGCAATCGTAATGTCAACGTTTGAATCAACAAAAACACGCCAAATAGCCCGATCACACCGCCCACCCAAATCTGTAAAAAGGCGATCGCCCCTCCCGCCGCAATCAAGACAAGGGGAATGTTGTAGCTGGGTTTTAACTCAACAACTTGGGGATGATTCGCTGGAATATTATCGGTCGATTGGGCAGAAGTCATAGTCAAAAAATATCCTGACAATTACAGTTGGAACAGCGTTGGTTCAATTCTAACTTTTACGTTTAGTGGGCGCAGTCGAAATAGGAGATGGGCGATCGCCTTTGATGCCTGTTTCATCGTCATTTCAAATACTTGCAGGATAACTGAAAAACTCAAGTCCCCCTTCCAAAGAGGGATTTAGGGGGATTCTGCATTTCAGCACACACTGAAAATACCATCGATCCGTGAGTTTAAACGTTAAAGCGGAACTCCATCACATCCCCTTCCTGCACAACATATTCCTTGCCTTCAGAACGGAGTAAACCCTTTTCCTTGGCCGCATTAGTCGAACCACACTCCACTAAATCTTGATAGGAAATGGTTTCAGCGCGAATAAAGCCCCGCTCAAAATCCGTATGAATCACACCAGCCGCCTGGGGTGCTTTCATCCCCACCAAAATTGTCCAAGCTCTAGTTTCTGTTTCACCAGTGGTGAGGTACGTTCTTAAACCCAGCAAAGTGTATGTGGCACGAATGAGAGATTGTAAACCCCCCTCTTCAACGCCGAGAGATGCGAGAAAATCAGCCTTTTCCTCAGCATCCAATTCAACAAGTTCAGCTTCGACTTGAGCGGAGACCACGACCACTTGGGCATTTTCTGTGGCTGCAACGCCACGGACTTGCTCGACCCACTCGTTACCTGCGGCTAAATCGTCCTCTGACACATTTGTCGCGTAAATGACAGGTTTTCGCGTCAACAGACCAAGGGCTTTAATGGCGTGTTCTTCATCTTCATCTAGATCCACTTGGCGGGCAGGTCTGCCATCCTCAAGAACCGGGAGGATTTTTTCGAGGACAGCCACCTCTAACATTGCTTCTTTTGCTTTTCCTTTTGCTTGCTTTTTGGCGCGTTCAAGGCGTTTTTCGACTTGGGACATGTCTGCGAGAACAAGCTCTAGGTTGATCACTTCAATGTCGCGGACGGGGTCAACGGAGCCGGAAACGTGAATAATATCGTCGTCGTCAAAACAGCGCACCACATGGACAATGGCATCGACTTCGCGGATATTGGCAAGAAATTGATTGCCGAGGCCTTCCCCTTGGCTCGCCCCTTCGACGAGTCCGGCAATATCAACAAATTCCATGCGGGTCGGCACAATTTTGGCAGATTTAGACAGCTCGGCCAATACTGCTAGACGGGGATCGGGAACTGCAACGACACCGACATTGGGTTCAATGGTGCAAAAGGGAAAATTGGCGGCATCTGCTTTTGCATTTTCGCAGAGGGCATTAAATAGGGTTGATTTTCCGACGTTGGGCAGTCCGACGATTCCGGCTCGTAGCATGGATTTTTTCTACAGATCTGGGTTTTTTAATTAGGTGGTCATTGTATCCCGAATCGCCAGATTTTAATGGTTTTATCTTGGCCGCCGGTGGCAATGGTTTGGCTGTCTGGAGAAATGGCGATCGCCTGAATTGCGCCCCCATGGCCAGCGAGACTAATTAGGGGCTGTTCTTGTCCAATTTGCCAAATATGTAATGTACCTTGGTCATCTCCTGCGGCAAAAAAGCGTTTATTGGGAAAAATAGCGAGGGACTGGATGGGATGACTGACGGGATAGATTTTGTCGCAAGATTGGGTGCGCACTGACCAAACTCTAATGGTTTTATCTTCGCTGGTACTAATCAAAAATTTGCCGTTGGCGCTAATTTGAAAGGCCGTAATTTTGCCGAGATGGCCAGATAGGGTGCTAATCGCTGTTTGATTTTGCCAAAGATATAAATCGTGATCATTTGCACTCACAACAACTGGGGAAAAACCATCGGCATGCAGTAGTTGTGAGCGGTTTGCCGACCAACTTTCAATGAAGGTTTTTGTTTTTAGATCCCACAGGGCGATATGGTGATCTGCGCCGAGGGTTGCCAGCTGATGGTTATCGTCAAGTAATGCTAATCCGACAAGCCATGTCTGTTGTTTTTCGAGGCGATCGCTTTCTGTGTTGGAGCGCCAATCCCAGAGACGGACGGTATAGTCCCAGCTGCTTGAAATCACTTGGGAGCCTAAAAATAAAGCTGCCGAAACAATACCACGATGTCCCCGCAGGCAAGCCACTTCCCAGCGGTATTCCATATTCCAGACACGAATCGTTTGATCGGCGGCGGCACTCGCGAGAAATTTACCTGTTTCGTCAAAGTTTAAATCGCTGATATAGCCTTGATGCCCCTGCATGGTTTTGATGCAATGCCATTTTTCTTGGGGCTGGGGAGAGCGTTCAGGGGCGGTGGATTCTATGGTGGCGATGGGTGGAGGGTTGTTTGTTTTTGGTGGGAATTTAGGGAGCGGGGTCGGATTTTTGGCTTGTAATTGGTGGAGGGCGGCTTGGGCGGAAATGGGGCGATCGCCGATCCGGTCGGAAATTAAACTATCGAGTAATGTGGCGAGGCGATCGCTAACGGGTGTCATTAAATAATCCCGCCAAACCCAACGACTCTCGGTATCTCCAAAGAGTTCAAAGGGATGCATCATGGTCAGTAGCTCAATGCAAATTACCCCAAGACTATATAAATCGCTGGCGGGATAACTTTTGCCGTGGAGCTGTTCCGGCGCGGTGTAAATACCAGAACCAATGAGCGTACCGGGTTGAGCACTAGCAACCTTTGAGGTGGCTTTCGCGGCGGTGAAATCAACAATTGCCCAGTAGCCTTCTGGGGTGAAAATTAGGTTTTTTGGACTTAGATCACGATGGATAAGCTGATGGTCGTGGATTATTTGCAACAACGGCAAAATTGCTTCGAGTAATTCAATGAGCTTTCCTTCACTAAATCGTCCATCGCGGTTAAACCGTTGTAATAGGGATTCTCCAGCCACTTTCTCGAAAACTAGGGTCGGAATATTACTCAAGTCTGCCAAGGTTTTTGGCACAACAGCGTACAAAAGTGTGGGAAATTCGCGGCGATCGCCAAGCTTTTGAAGTTGGGTCAGATTTTGTTTAAATTCAGCGAGAAACTCCTGCGGCATCACACTTTCTGTTACGAGCGATTGCTTGATCACACAGTAGCTGACAGGATTTGTCCTGCGATCCAAGCCGAGAATTGTCCGCCCTTTGATGCCCTGCTGCATTAGGCTAAGACCGCTATAGCGATCGCCGAGCCATAATTTTTGCCCACAATGTAGACAAAAATTTCCCCCATCGGGGTTCTCAGGATTAGGACAGCGGTAGTTGAGACAATAAACCATCAGGGCGATCGCAGATGACAGTACTTATTCTGACAAACAAAAGAACCACTAAACCGTACGATTCAGGATAATTTTTGGATGTTTTCAGTGAATTTTTGGTGATCGCCCCCAAAATACCTGAACTTTGCCGAAAGCCACGATTTTTAACACGATGGGATGATCTCAAAATAAGACTTTGTGAATTGTGCCGCGCTGTCCCATAGGCCGGCTGAAACCGAGCCATAGCTACTCGTTACGATGCAGCTAAATTTAAAATATCGGGCGGTGTTTTGTACGCCAATTTATAGTCTTTTTAGTTGAGTGCGAAACCTTTTATCCCCCTAAATCCCCCTTGTAAAGGAGGACTTGGGTTTTTCAGGGGTCTCATAATTTTTTTAATGGCCATCGACTGGCTAGGCATATTAAGACCACACGAATGCTACATCGTCTAAAATTTCTTTTTATTTCTGCTGAAAATCCATAAAAATCCCCCTTCGTTGCGACCTACACATTTGAAGAGGGATCATGAATTCTCGAAAAGAGAAAAATATTTTTAGTCTTTATTTTCTGGCATCTACCTTCTGAAAAATCTGCGCAATATACCGCTCAGTGGGGCGATCGCCTAATTTTTAGAATCACAATATTTTAGAAACGTTCAACACTACCAAGGAAAATGGGTTCTACCCGAATCGCCCGGACACTCACAGGGCGAATGACCATAAATTCCCCTTGGATATTTTTAATGGGGACATTGATAAAGCCGTGCTCATCAGCCTTCGGAATGAACACATTGCTATACCATTTCTGAAATTCCTTAATGTCAGCGAAACGGACTTCTTCGCGGTGGCCTCCCTCAATGAGGAAGTGAACGGCATATTCGTCTGCTTGTCTGGGCATAATGCTGCTTGTTTATAGAAAAGTGAAAAGGGTTTGAACGGAGAGAAAATGCTCAAATACAATCTCCTGACTCAGTGTATCTTAGGTTGCCCAGAATGCAATTTAAGAAATTAGACGATAGGGTTGCAGGCTACTTTCGAGGACAGTGGGGAGCATTTTTCCAAGCTCAGCGGCATTCCTAAAACTCAGTTGACGATGCTGGGGCAAATCAAAAGGCATCGTGCCTTCTAGATTTTGATCCTGTTGGGATAGCAACAAGATTTGATTGGTGTGTTTATTTTGCAAGCTATAGCCTAATTCCAAAGCGACTTGGGGATCGCAGAGTAAACGACCTTCACTGGCGGCGATCGCCGTAATATCCACAATGTGCAGTAAGCTTTGGCGAATTTTTCGGAGTTGTGTATTATTTACGCGCCACGGCTCATTCGCTGACGACTCGGAAAATTTTAATTCGATAGGAATACGGCTGGATTTATTTAAAGTACTGAGAGCTTTTTCTAATTCTGTGGCGATCGCCTTACCCTTGTCCGATTGAACGGTTTGGGCACTGACAAAAATGTAAGGATGTAGCCAGTTTGTCGCTTGATTTTTAACGAAATAAATTTCTTGGGAGCGTAAATCAACATTGGCAATTGCGTAGGAACCACTCCCCTCAATATAAAACTCGACCGTTTCTCCTTCTAAGTAGCGCTGAAACCAAACCGAACTTTCAATGGTTTTGGCTTCGTCGAGGAAATCTGCCCGCAATGCCGATTTCAAGAGGCTATTCCGGTTTAGTCGTAAATCGTGGGGACGCTGAATCACCTCAGCGACGGGTTGGTAATGCTCTAGATACCAAGCCTTAAGCGCAATAATTGCCATTCGGGATAAGCTCGATCAAAATCAGTACAGATGATCTTAGCAGTAAACCCCGATATCTTCACCTACTTCATCAGCGAGATAGCACAAGGCGCGGAAACGAAGGGCAACAAGCTCTTCATAGACAGGGTTTAGCTTGCAAAGAGGCGGAATACTAAATAGTACACGACCGAGAAAACTCACGTCACGGGCGAAGGGACACTGGGCAGGAATCAAACGGCAAACGAGGTGGGCGGATTCTGGCGTTGTAAATTCGATGGCGTTTAACCAAAAACGTAGGGATTGGAAAATATCAATGCGATGATTTTTGAAGGAGCCGGAATACTGGAGATTGTTGCGATTCTGATTTGAAAGTTCCATGGCGATCGCCTAACGAATTTAGGGATGTTTGTTTTCAAGAAGGCTTCGAAAAACAGAATTTATCGGTTCTAAAATCGAAGTCTTACATCTACATTTCTCTTCAAGGTTTCAATCACGAATTACACAAGCCGCTTTTGATCCCCAAGCAATCATCGAATGTCGTAGCCTAAAATTGCGGGAGAAAGATAGAGTGTTGTTTAACTTAATTCCAGTATCGACAAACCTTTCTGGATAAACGGTGATCTAGGTAACAGTTGGAGCGAATTCATGCGAAGACAGCGTAAAGCTTGTGTAAAAGTTCCATGGGAATGCAAGGTTTATAGGTATTTAAAACTAGGTGATTTCAAGGCTTATAGGTATTTACAGCTATTAATTGAACAGGGGAGTATGTGAGGTTTGGGAGCATCTTTGGATATTGTGCTGCCAGCGCTCTGGATTTCGCTGCGGGTGGCGGGTTTTGCAACGGTTTTATCAATGGTTTTTGGCGGAGGACTAGCCTATGCGGTAGTGCGCTATCGGTTTTGGGGGAAGTTTTGGCTAGAGGCGATCGCCACGTTACCTTTAGTGATGCCGCCGACGGTGGTTGGTTTTTTTCTATTACAAGCTTTAAGCACCGAAAATTTTCTAGGAAAATGGCTCGATCAAAGTTTAGGAATACGGTTAATTTTTTCTTGGCAGGGGGCAACAATTGCGGCGGCGGTAATGGCTTTTCCGTTGATGTTTAAAACGACAAAAGCGGCATTGCAAGGTGTTGATCCGATTTTCCTTGAAGCAGCGGCAACATTGGGACAACCCGAATGGGCGATCGCCTCCAAAATTTGGATACCCTTAGCGAGTCGCGGTATTTTAGCGGGAATCCTCTTGAGCTTTACGAGGGCGCTGGGAGAATTTGGTGCAACATTAATGGTGGCGGGCAATATTCCCCGCGTCACCCAAACGATGCCCATGGCAATTTACGAAGCCGTACAAACAGGCAATGATGCTTTAGCGCTTATTTTTGTGGGAATTCTCACGATATTGTCTTTACTCAGTTTGCTCCTGACGCAATATCTCGAACGTCGCACGATTGTCCATCGCCATTTTTTGCGGTAATGATGATGCAAAGAACGCCGCGATTTTATGATTCCACGCCCTTTTGGCTCCTACTGGGGATAGTTTCCCTTGGTCTTCATGGGGCGATCGCCTTCTTTTTTTTACAAAAAGTTATTCGCCTAGATTTTGCTGAGACAACTTTTGTACCCATTGAAATTGTGGCTGTACCGAGTGACATTCCCACCGATACCCCATTAACCGTTACACCGAATTTGGAATCCGAGGCGATCGCCACACCTGCACCCACACCATCATCTCCCAGTCCACAACCTTCACCCACTCCCCAAGCCCCCTTATCCCCAGCACCACCAACTCCCGCACCTAAAGCACCTCAACCAACTCCGCCTACACCGACTCCAACGCCGACACCGCCTACGCCCCAGCCAAATCCCCCAGCGCCCACGCCGACACCACCAAGCCCCCCTAGTCCACCCACTCCAACACCGACATCTCCAACTCCCATTCCCTCAACACCTACGCCGCCAGTTCCTAGCCCACCGACTCCGACACCTGCACCGCCAACACCTACGCCAGTTCCCTCTACCCCAAGTCCTCCAACACCATCACCTCCTAGTCCAGCACCTGTTAGCACTGTGCCAAGTTCCCTCAACGTAAGTTTTGGCAAATTTGAGCTGAGTGACTCAACCCGTACTATTCCGGATCAGACGGGAAAACCAATTCGTACTCAGCAGCAATTAGAGGCGATCGCCTATCTCCAAACAGAAAATCTATCTCTTAGCGAAACCATTACTATTGAATTTGTATTCACAATTGATCGAAATGGCCGATTTGATGCAATTCAAGATGAGCAGAATGATCCAAGCGACGATATCGTTATCCGTCCACCTTTGTTAAATTCATCTCAAGCTAAAACTTTAGTCAGCGAAATCCTGAATCGCTGGCAGTTTGAACCGACGCAGATGGGCGGACAACCTGTTTATCAGTCCTACCGTGCCCAGCTGGTCATCAAACCCATTTTCTAGCAAACTTTGCCCTCAGCTCTTGGCATTTTTTAGGTGAAATGTTACCTTTATGGAAGTGTCTAAACCACTTGCGGGTGTAGTTTAGTGGTAAAACCTCAGCCTTCCAAGCTGATGATAGGGGTTCGATTCCCCTCACCCGCTTTCAGAAAAAACTCATTAAATAATTTGCCTTAGCCTTGCATTTTGCCTGAAATTGAGGCGCTTATTTTTGCTTGGCGTTACCCTGCCGCTGCACTCAACATTAGGGTAACTCTTTGTTTGCCACTACTCCGCTGGCTGTTCTGGGTCTTGTGCGGACAGAGACCAATGATATTCGTAGGGAATGCGGAGCTGGTCACAACTGCGTTCTAGCTGTTTTTGCTGGGAAAATGCCTTGCGTAGTGTCAGGATGAGGGCTTGTACTTGCTCTTGGGTCATGCGGTCTTGGTTAGCTTCCCGCTGGGTTTTGCGTTCGAGAAGTTGCAAAATTGTCTCGTAATGAATGTGGGAAGGCATGGGGATAGGTTGCATAGTGGTGAATGTCTTGGTGTTTTTTTTAGATCAATATTCTGTGGCAAAGTTTAACGCGTCCGGTTACCTGTGTCATCGGATTTATCTCTCTTTGTTTCGCCGTAAAAGTTGTTGGATTTGGTGGTAGATAGCGTGACTATTTGGCTTGATCTTTTGATATTTTTTCTGTTTCTAGATTGGCTTTAATGGCGGGCGATCGCCACCCTAGAAAAACAAAAGGTAGAAGTTCACCGAGGGTACTCACGAGTCGGAGAATTGCCACAATAATAAGTAGATTGCCTTCCGTCACACCTGTTTGTCCCACCGTTTCGAGTAGCACGATCGCCACCAGTTCAAAGACACCGATGCCCCCCGGAGCGCCCGGCACAATAAATCCCGCTAGCCATGCGCCACTGTAAATACCTAAAAGCGCTGGAATTTGAGTGATATTTAACGGGGCGATCGCCTGCCAAATGAGTAGAAAACCAACCCCTCGTAGCAACACATAGCCAATTTCGCCGAGGAGTGGCTGCCACGGATAAACTTGCAAAATTACGGGAACATGATCCTTCGTTTTTCCTGTAGAAACCTTTTGGATAACCGGGTTGAAAAATTTTGGGTGAATACCGACTAACACAGCGACTAGACCCAACGGAATTAACACCTTCAACCAAGGCGTGGCCGTCACTTCTGCGAGATTAGCACCCAGCCCCAAAACCGCAATCATGACCGCCCCAGCGGCTAAAAGCAGCGGCTCGAGCAACACCGATAAGCTGGCAACCCCCCACGAACTACCCGACTCAACCACCTTAGTCATGCGCCCATAGAAATGCCAGACATTACCCGGCAAATACTTAGCTAAATTCGTTCTGATATAAATACGTGTCGCTGCCCAGAGGGGAATATTGACGCGAAATAACTTTAAAATGCCGCCCCACACAACCGCCGACCAAACATAGGCGATCGCCGTCACGATAATCGCGAGACCAATTAAACCCCAATCCTCAAGCTCCAGCCGAACCTTGGCAACTTCTTCCCAGTGGCTTCGTAAAGCTGATAGCAAAAAAAATAGCGTTAGTCCGAAAATCAACCAACGCAAATAAGGCTTAATCCTGTTCAATAAGACCTTCAAGACCCTAAAAATAGACCTCCGACCCTCAACACCTGATAACTGTTCACTGATACCTGTTCACTGTTCACTGTTCACTGATACCCGTTCACTGTTCAACACTGCGCCCATTGTAAAGGCTCATAGCTTTCTCCACGCCTTCTTTGAGGCTCATGGAGAGGGCATCCTCTGACAGGGTTAAAACCTTTTTAAGGATTGGTTGTTCGTCCGGTGAGAATTTACCTAGAACATGGGAAATTGTTTGGCGATCGCCTTGAAACCTTGCCTTACCGATGCCGATGCGTAGCCGCGGAAAATCTTTCGTGCCGAGGTGAGAAATGATCGATTTGATGCCATTATGACCACCCGCAGACCCAGTTAAGCGTAGCCGTAACCGACCCAAAGGCAAATCCATATCATCATAGACCACCAACACCGACTCCGGCGGAATCTTGTACCAATCAACCACAGCCCGTAGCGACTGCCCAGAGCGGTTCATATAGGTTGTCGGCTTGAGTAAACCCAGCTTTTTACCATCATGGCGTGCCTCAGCCCAGAAGCCATGAAACTTTTTATTCTCTTGCAAAGAAACACCCCAGTCACTTGCGAGGCGATCAACAAACTCAAAACCAATATTGTGGCGAGTGCGATCATACTTCGGCTCAGGATTCCCTAAACCCACAATTAACTGGGGAATAACTAACGATGTCGTTTGACCCATGAAAAATACGAAAAATGCCCTTAGTAAGACTTTGACTGCTCAAACAGCGTCTCTAAGTATACTCTGGCGCAAGAACGATAGCTCTCCGCCTCCTCCGGTGTTTTCCCCTCTCCTGTTTGGAGCAAAAACTGAGACAAAGCAGCCGCAAAAACACGGTCCTGATCCCAACTAGAATGGTTCTCAAGATAAACCTGTAGTGACTCGTGGAGTGCCTCAGGGATTTCTGCCAAAATGCTCACAGTGGTGCTATTCATCATTGCCTTATACCTTGCCAACTCTACTCAATGGACGGGTGAAAAATATGTTGTGCAAGAAAAAATTCGCTTCAAAAATTTAGGGGATTGTTACGAGGTTAAAGCGGGGTAAATTTTTCTCCATGCCGCCCTATTGTTGTCTAACTAGGGGTGGTTTTGTCAATATTGCAAAATGTAACAAGGCAGTGCTCCTCTGGCGACTGACAACGAAAGAATAAGGCTTTCAGCACTTTTTTGTTGTTATTACTTAAATAATACAACTGTAATCAACGGCTGTGGATAGAAAAAAAACGAATTTCCCAAGGATCATCGTAATTCGTAGAAACACGTTTAAAGCTGTGGAAAACTTTGGGAAAACTGTGGAAAAGGTGAAAGTACTTTGGGGAAACTATGGGGAATGCCTGAGGGATCTTTTTTTAGAAAAATAAGAATTGCAAATTTATTGAAAATCAGTGAATTTCGGGGAGGGATCTGTTTAAATAAATCCAAGTTCCCTGAGATTTCCTTCCCATGCAACAAATTTCAACTCAGCGATCAGTGGTCACGGTATCGGGGTCTTCTGATGTCCGGCAGTGTGGCATCAATAAAAATCATTGGTATGTGGCCGCCCGTAGTACGGAGGTGGTGGATCGACCCTTTGGTTTTACGCTCTGGAAGGAAAAGTTTGTGTTGTTTCGCGATACACGGGGAGAGGTTCATGCCTTGGAGGATCGGTGTCCCCACCGTCAAGTTCAGCTGAGTTCTGGTGAGGTAAAGGGCGATCGCCTTGAATGTTCGTACCATGGCTGGCAATTTGATGCGGCCGGAACCTGTGCCCATGTGCCCTATTTGGCGGAAAATCAACAGCGTCCGAGCTGCAAGATTCGTTCTTTACCCGTGCGGGAGCAGGATGGCTTTGTGTGGGTTTTTCCCGGTGATCCAGATATTTTAGAAGCCCAAAATATTGAGCCTTTTGCGTTACCTGAATGGGATCATTTGAATTACATTGTCACGGTTTCAGTGATTGAATGTGAGGGGCATTTTTCCTATCTCATCGAAAATTTGATGGATATGTACCATGGTCATTTGCACAATGATTATCAGGCATGGACATCAGCAAAATTAGAGGATTTAGAAGCAACGGATTCAAGGGTTGATGCCCATTATGAAGCCCAGAGTTATTATAAGATTGACAAAATTTGGTCTATTTCCCAGCTCTTTTTTCCGGCTCTGCGCAGGCTCCATCCTGAGCCGCTAGATGTCAGTTATGTTTACCCGAATTGGGATGCAACTTTGGGGAATGATTTTAAGATTACTTGTTTGTTTTGCCCGACTAGTGAGACCCATACAAAGGCTTATTTGATTCACTTTACGTCTTTAAATGCGTTTTGGCGGCTCCATAAATTACCTGTGAAATTCCGCCGTTTTGTGAAAGATTCTCTCTTTGGTGCGGCACAAAAGTTATTGGATGGTTTAGTGGAGCAAGATGTGGAAATGATCGAGCAGGAGCAACAGGCTTATCTTGCGAATCCGAAGCGGCGAAATGTAGAGCTAAATCGCACAATTGTTGCTGTTCAAAAACTTATTAAACAACAGGCGATCGCCAACACAAATTAAATTGAGAAATATCTAATGTCAGGATGGCTTAGTTGGTCATGGTTACTGCAAAAAAAGATGCGATGTTAGCCTTTGGCTTTTTTAAGTATTTCATTGATTGTATTCATGGTTTCTTGTACGGACTCTAGGGCGATCGCCGCCATAATTTAACGTTAGTTTTGCTGAAAGATTGCATCTAAAACTCTTTGGGACAAGGAGATGTGGGAAGTCGAAGACATCGGGAATAGTGATATTGTTCCCACGCAATTTTTGTCCAAACCTATGAGTTGCGGAGAGCTCCCCACCACCTTGGCGGCTGTCTACTGTGCCGCCATGACAAACTCTGCTTAACGTGAGTTTTGCTTAAGCATGCTCGGAAGTACGACGCGGTGAATGGGAGAGCGAGAGATCGGGAGATATTTCTATGCAAACAATCCTACTAGCTTTCAAAAAATGCAAATTTTCGTTGCTTCCCCGTGTCTCTCCCTCTCCATGTCTCCTTTTCTCTAAAGAATTTTGGCTACATTCTTATCCATAACTGACGTTGCTTAACCCAAACTCAGGTGAATTTAATGCTCTAAAATTGACTTTTTGGTCAAAAATATTGCAATAAAAATGCGGGTTTGCGTCCTACGCCTTTAATTATGTTTTGGCTGGACTGCAGGGCTAATGGTGGATTTGTGCGGCAAGCCGTTGGTGTTTAGTTAAAGGATTCTGCCCAAGTTTTTGCCCAGGCGAGAGTGTTGTTAACGTCATCTATGGTGGGGGCTTCGCAGTAGAGGCGCAAAACGGGTTCTGTACCGCTAAACCGGATCAAGAGCCAGCTTTGGTCAGCAAGGCGAAATTTGTAGCCGTCTTTGGTGTTGCAATCTAAGACTTTTTTGTCGGCAATGGTGGTCGGGGTATTGTCTTTCAGCTCGCTCAGGAGGCGATCGCGGATGGAGAAATCTTTCAGGTGTAAATCAATGCGGTCATAGACCGAGGAAAATCCGACTTGATCTAGAAGCCCTTGGTAAATATCGCCTAAGTCTTTGCCTGAGGTGGCGATCGCCTCAAGGACATAGAGGGCTGCCAGCAGCGCGTCCCGCTCAGGGATATGGTGACCATAGCCAATGCCGCCGGACTCTTCGCCACCCAGTAAAACTTTTTCGTCCAGCATCCGCTCGGCAATGTATTTGTAGCCAATGGGCGTTTCAAATAACGGCAAATTAAAGCTCTCGCTTAGCAGGGGAATGAGATCCGAACCGCTGACTGTTTTAACCACTTCGCCGCCATAACCGCGATTTTGAGAGAGGTGCGCCAATAAAACCGGGATCAATTTTTGAGAACTGAGGAAATTACCTGCACTGTCTACGGCGGCAATGCGATCGCTATCACCATCAAAGACAAATCCCACTTGAATGGCCTCAGGATTTTGTGCCTGCGCAGACCGAATGACTCGTTTGAGTTGGGAAAGATTTTTCTCTAGGGGTTCTGGGGCGCGGCCACCAAATAATGGATCGGGATCGCAATGGACTTCCTGAATGGTTTCATTGAGGAGCTGGGTTAAACCGCCCGATGCTGCGCCATACATGACATCGGCAAAGACTTCGAGCTTCCCGGCGGCGATCGCCCCCCGAATGGCTTCCACATCTACCAACCGTTGGAGACCATCACAATAATCTGCCCAAGGATCAAAATACTCTAAAGAGCCATTTGTGCCGTTGCTGGGGGGAATACCAGCGTCAAGTTTCGCTTCGATTTGCGCCGTAATCTCTCCCGATACTGAGCCACCAAATGCGCCCTTCACCTTTAAACCGAGATAACCAGCGGGATTATGGCTGGCTGTCATGGCGATCGCCCCCAGTGCTTTTTGGTGATGGGCGGCGTAACTGAGGGCTGGAGTCGGGGAAAAACAGTTGGCGAGCTTAACGGTAAACCCTTCCCCTTGGATAGCTTCGGCGGCAGCGAGGGCAAATTCATTAGCCAGAAAACGGCGATCGTAGCCCACAATGACAGTATCGGATGTTGCTTGGTCTGCGTAATTTTCCTTGAGGACATAGGCCGCGGCGATCGCCACCCGTTGAACCCGCTCAAACGTGAAATCAGCTGCAATTATTCCACGCCAACCGTCCGTGCCAAATTTAATTGGTTTTTTGCTTGGAATAGACATCACGTCTTTGACTCCTATAAACAACTCGATAATTCTGCTAAAAGGATGCCAAAAACGCCTTCATATTGTCAATTCAATCTGTCAAAATAACGCTCTAAAAATTAAAGAATCAAGGCTTGAAATCCAGTAAAAAACTAACGTTATTGATTTTTTTGTTGCCATGGCATGTAAATAGTCATATAAATCTTTGTGGTTGCCCAGATTTGGAAAAATATGCCACAACAAATGAGTTTTTTTCTTGGGGAAGTGTGGGACGCAAAACGCCTGCCGTCACAAAAATCTAGGGGGTTAGACCCCAAAGGCTGCTGACCATGACAAAGGACGACACCCGAAAAACAATGAATAAACTGATTTTATCTAAGTATTTTCCCTTAATAGCTGATTGCTTTTCCCAAGGCTAAGGGCATACTAGAACAGATATATTTTATTAATGTTTAATCAAAAGTTCGAAGGGATTCGATAAAGTATCTCTTAAGCTCTACCACTTGTTCTCTTTATGTTTTTTAGCTCTCGTTTGTATCGGGTGTGGATTTGGGTTTGTTCTTCATTTATTTTGGTGCTGCCAACGCTCGGTTCCGCCCAGATTGTGCCCGATACTGACCCGAATACTGCCACACAAACGAGGGTTCAGGTCAATGGGACGGGCGATCGCCACACCATTGATCAAGGCATTATTTCTGGTGATGGCACCAATGTGTTCCACCATTTCAATCAATTTGATCTGCCTACTGGGGAAACTGCTGTTTTTGATCTGCAAAACACGCCGGCGATCGCCAATATCCTGAACCGGGTACTCGGAGACAATCCCTCGGAAATTAATGGTGCTCTAGAAATCCTCGGCGGCAACAATCCAAATTTATTTTTGCTCAATCCTGCGGGCATTATTTTTGGGGAAAATGCGAGCCTCAATATTCCCGGCGACTTTACCGCTACCACCGCAGACAACCTCCAGTTTAGTAATGGGACTTGGCTTCCCACGAGTACCGCCGCTGACTATCAAGCTTTGAACGGCACACCCACTGGATTGGAATTTTTAGAAACAGCAGGCATCATTCTCAATGGTGCAGATTTGGCTGTGGCAGACGGAAAAGCAATTAACCTTGTCGCCCACAGCATTGTCAACACAGGTACTCTCACGGCGACCGACGGCAGCATTACCCTAACAGCCTTGCCAGAAACAGGCACGGTTAAATTGTCTCAAGCGGGTAGTCTCATCAACCTAGAGTTTGTCCCCAACGGCAGCAGCACCTTAACCCCCCTCGATTTTGCCCGTTTACTGACTGGCAATGATCTGGATTTAGATCCGGTGGAATTTGCCTTGGGCATCGCCGTTGAAAATGATTTACTGCAACTCAATTCTGGGGTGTCTCTCCCGCCAACAGCTGGCCTTCTTTTCTCGGAAAGTGCCCTTAATGCAGGCGTTGGTAATGTGGCGATCGCCGGCTCCCAGGTGGGCATTGATTCAAACATTACCGGGAAGAGTTTAAATATTGACGCAGACCATACCTTTGTTTTATTGCCCAATGGCAGCTTAAACTTTGCGAATGGTAGTGGGGCGATCGCCTCAAAAAGGGTCGGCATTTACGGTGACATTACCGCAAATTCCCTCACGTTAAGCGCCCCAGAAGGTCTGGAAATCACCTCTCCTTTTCAAGTTGATAATTGGTCAATTGCGACGCAGGCAGTGGAGATTGGCACACCGCAAAACACCACCACCATTGATGTTGCCAATCCCTTTGCTACCGATTTGGCGACCAGCTATCTAGATACCACATGGCTCAATGCATCCCTCATCGCCGGCAACGGCGGCATCATGAGTCAGGGCGGGGACATGATGCTCAGTTCTGCGCTGCCGACAGATAATATTGCCGATCATCAGCTCACCCTTGACTCTGCCCAAAAATTAACCCTCAATGGGGCGATCGCCCCCAGCCTAAATCAAACAGGGAAATTGTCCCTAAATTTTCATAGCCAAGATAATTTGACAGTTGACCAAAAACTTCAAACAGGTGGTGGCAATATCACCTTAAAATCCCAAAATAATACGTTTATTAATGGCGATATAGACGTTGGCTCAGGACAGCTTTTCTTTGCATCAGATATTAATATTGGCGATATTACTCTAGGCAGTACTAATACCGAAATTGTCGAATTTCAAGGCCAAGTCGATGGTGCTAATAATCTGACTGTCACTGCCTCTGAAATTAATTTTCTTGACGCACTTGGGGAAAATACCCCGTTAAAAAATATTTCCCTAAACACAGATGACCTTAATGTCGGTGATCGCCTTTTTGGCACAGGAGAATTTAGTTTATCCACTAAAACGAATAGTACTTCCTTGACCCTTGGTTCAGATGTAGAAGATCGTCGCCTAAACCTTTCTGACCTTGAACTTAACCGCTTAGGAGATGGCTTTAGTAAATTGACTTTTGCTGCCCAAGACATCGAGCTTCTAAACGATTTAAATTTTAGCGATGAGCTGACCTTAACCACGACATCTGGAAATATTCAAGCCAATAATTTTGAGCTTCAGGCTCCGGAAATCCGTCTATCTTCCGGCGGTAATTTGATTTTGGGTTCCATTGAAACAGAAAATCTAACCCTCGGCGCGACAGGCAATATTGTAGGGGCAAACCCACTGGCAATCGCCGATTTATTAACAATAGATACTGATGCCGATGTAATTTTAGATAATATCAATAATAATTTTTATCAAATTGATTTAGTACGAGCAAGAAATATTTTTATTCAAGACCGTAACCATGTCGAATTCATTGGCAGTAATATTTCTGGAAATTTACAAACCGCCGCGGCCTCAATTCAAGCCTCAGATTTACTAGAAGTCTCTGGCTCCCTGTCCTTTACGGCAACAGAGTTCATTGACACAAAAGATCTAAATACCGTCCAAGACATTCTTCTTACAGCCAATCGTGTCCAAACTGAGGCGCTAACTACATCAAATGGTAGCGTCAATATATCATCCATTCAAAGTATTAATATAGCCAATATTAGTGCAATAGATTTAGTAAGTTTGTCTAGTCAAACCAGTACAATAGCCAGCGGTGATATTGGGACAAATACGGGTAGCATTAATATTTTTGCAGCGAATAATATTTCTATTAAAAATGCCAATACTGGTGGCAAAATAGATTTAAAAAGTAATTTTGGTTCTATACAAGCAGAAAACCTAGCGGCAGCGAAAAATGCCAATATTTTTGCGCAGAATAATATTAGGACAAAAAATATTGCAGCAGCTCAAGTCGATCTCAAAAGTGAATTAGGCTTAGTTCAAACTAATAATGTTGTGGCGCGCGATTCCTCTTTGACCTTAGTTTCAGAGCAAGGTTTAGTTTTAGATAATGTCACCGCTGCAACGAATCTTAATCTAACAAGTCTCAACGGGGCGATCGCCACCAAAAATATGCTGGCAAATAATAATGCAGACGTTACCGCTGTCGGCAATCTTAATATTGGTAATATCGCTGCAGAAAAAGTTAATTTAGAGAGCACATCGGGCAGCATCAAAACGAGCAATATCACGGCAAAAAATGCTGCTTTAAAAGTCACAGCCGATCAAAATTTAATCGCCGATAATCTGACCGCAGCAACGGATATTCACTTAACAAGTAAACAAGGGGCGATCGCCACCAATAATCTCACTGCAACAAAGGGGAAAGTGAAGCTTGCTGCTGATACAAATGTCGATGTCGGAAAAGTCACAGCAAAAGGGCAAATTACGGTAACAGCAAAACGAGGTGATTTAACAACGCAAGATATTACGACCCAAGGACAGGCGATCGCCCTCACAGCTGGCGATGAAATCCAAAGCGGCGATTTAACGAGCAAATCCATCACGACCAATGGCGGCGACATTACAGTAAAAGCCATTCAGGCGATCGCCACGGGCAATATTGACAGCAGTGCACTGGCCGGAGATGCAGGAGATATCTTTATTGATCCGATCAGAGATATCCAAACAGGCTACATTAATGCCGAATCTCCACTAGGCCGAGCCGGTGACGTAGAGATGATTGCCGGACAACATATCCGTCTCACCGAAACCTTTGAGGCGGCCAGTGGTGACGAAGCCAGCATTTCGACCATTGGCGGCAGAGCAAACGGCGAAATCAAATTGTCCCACGGTGGCGGCGATGACCAAAAATTTCAAGTTGGAGACAGTCGTATCAACGGTAGTGCCGGCGCATTAGTCCAAGGCGACATCACCATTCCCGCCGGTTCTTCCTTCGAAGCCGATATTGATACAGTAGATATTAAAGAGTTCCGTGAAGAGGATTTCCCCAAAACATTACCGAGTGCCAATGGCCAACAAATAGAAGGCTTTTCCGTTGATTTCTTTAAAGATATTACAGTCGAAGATTTAGCCATTACGACTGAAGATTTAGTGAATGTAGAGCGCCAATTTGCAGATGCATACATCGAAAAATTCAATTTAAAAGAACAAAGTAGTCGTCCCAGCGATCAAGTAGAAAAAACCCTACAAACAATTAAAACCCAAACCAATACCGAACCAGCTGTGGTCTACGCTTTCTTTCGGCCTGATATCAGCACCGATAGTCAAGCCGAGGAGCAAGGAGAAGTTGAATGGCGCTTCCGACCCAGTGGCCGCTGGCGATTTCAAGATGAACCCCAAGGAAAAGCCAGTGATGTTTTGGAATTAGTCATGGTTACAGCCGATGGTACAAAGACACGTAAACGTATCCGTGGTGCCACTCGCCAAGAGGTTATCTTCCAAGCGAATCGCTTTTTTAGCCACGTCACAAATCTCCGTCTACGTAACGCCTACCTATATTCGGCACGGGAACTACACCGCATTCTGGTGGAACCTCTAGAGGCTGAAATGGCAGCAGCAGGTGTGGATAATCTCACCTATATTATGGATTCTGGTCTGCGGGTACTGCCCCTAGCTGCGCTACATGATGGTCAACAGTTTTTAGTGGAGAAATATAGCTTGGGTACGATGCCGAGCTTTGAGCTGACCAATACTAACTATGTTGATCTAAACGGTAGTTCTGTCTTGGCGATGGGGTCATCGGAGTTTGATGAGACCTTGGATTTGCCTGCGGTGCCTTTGGAGCTCCGTCGAGTCCGTGATCAGGTTGGTGAAGGTGAGATCTTCCTCAACGAACAATTTACGGTGGAAAATCTAGTCGCCGCTCGCCGTCATTATCCCCACAATATTGTGCATTTGGCGACCCATGGTGAATTTTTACCGGGTAATTTGGAAAATTCCTATATTCAGTTTTGGGATGAGCGTTTAACGTTGCGAGATTTGTCCAAACTCGAATTGAGTAGCCCGGTCGTAAATTTACTGGTGCTATCGGCTTGTCGCACTGCCCTTGGCAACCAAGATGCTGAATTAGGTTTTGCTGGTTTGGCGATCGCCTCCGGTGCGAAATCCGTATTAGGCAGTCTTTGGTATGTCAGTGATGAAGGGACTTTAGGCCTAATGACAGAATTTTACCGAGCCCTGAAAACATCACCCATCAAAGCAGAAGCCCTACGCCAAGCACAATTAGCGATGTTGCGAGGCGACGTAACTTTCAAGAAGAGTACCTATCGCATTACCCGTGGCGAAATAAAACCGTTACCCCATATTGCCCCAGAGTTAGCCGTTGTCCAGACCCAAGATTTTTCCCATCCCTATTACTGGAGCGCTTTTAATATGGTGGGCAATCCTTGGTAAAAATTAAAGGGTTTTGCTGGGGAAGATACTTCGCAGAATTAAAAAATGTAGCGATATTTTTAGTTGATGATCTGAAAAAACTAATCAACTAATAATTCAAATAACAAATTTAAAATAACAAATTTAAAACAACAGATTAGTTAGATTGCTTTTTCAATAAAGAATGTTAGGGGATTAAGTGATTAATGGCTCTCCGGGATTGATTATGCAGCGTCATACGACAAAGCAAAGAGATTTATTAGTCACGCCAATGTTTTCAAGCTGAGTGAGGCGATCGCCCTGCCGAGAAATATTGCGATTTGTTAAGCTAGAGCCTGTGTTTCGTTAAATGGCTGGCTATGGTTGCAAACGTTGTCTCAATCGCCCCGGAAGTTTCCGCTGAAAAATTTGACTGGTTAGAGGCTTGGTATCCCATTCATTTTGAGCAGGATCTCAGCAAAACTGAGCCCACACGCTTTGTGCTCCTCGAAAAGCCTCTGGTGATTTGGTGGCACGCTGAATCGCAGCAATGGAAAGTGTTTGCTGATGTTTGTCCCCACCGTTTAGTGCCATTATCGGAAGGTCGCATCGTCGATGGTTGCCTCGAATGTCCTTACCATGGCTGGCAATTTTCGGAGTCTGGTTCCTGCGAAAAGATTCCATTCCAAAAGGGAGACGGCACAGCCAATGAAAGCCCGCGCGCAGCCGCAACCACATACCCTTGTCGCGTGGAGCAAGGATTATTATTTGTGTATCTCGGCAAGCTCGAAAATGCGGAGACCCAACCATTGCCGACGATTCCAGCCCTCGATCAATATCCCGGTGAATGGGTGATGGCGGATGTGTTTCGAGACATTCCCTACGACGCAACGACATTACTCGAAAATGTCTTGGATACGAGTCATGTGGCCTTTACGCACCATCCCCGTGTTGGGAATCGTAAGAATGCCAAAGACTTCGAGTTAGAAGTTTCGGAAGTGGCAAACACTGGCTTTACGGGCATCTGGGAAGAAGGCCCCCGCATGGGAAAATTAGGCTCTCAGAAAACCACATTTTTTGCGCCGTCTGCCATGTGGCATGACATTGAGGATAGTCCCTTTGGGCAGGTGATGACTTGTGTTTACGCGATTCCGACGGAGAAAGGAAAATGCCGGGCGATCGTGCGATTACCCTTTCGCTTTAAGTCGGTAATTCCACGGCTAATTTTTAAGTACACGCCGCGTTGGTGGTCTCATGTTAACCAGATGGGGATTCTCGAAGATGATCAAATTTTCCTCCATCTCCAGGAGCGGGAATTAGAAAAATCCAACAAAAATTACGCGCAAACTTGTTATCTGCCGACGGGTTCGGATTTGTTTGTGTTGGCCTATCGCAAATGGGTGGAGAGTTTTGGAGAACCGTTTGCCGACCAAACTTTTGCGCCGGCGGAAGTGAGCCAAGAAAAGCTAATGGAGCGCTACCATTCCCACACGGAAAATTGTTCGAGCTGCAAAGCGGCGCTGGCTAATATCAAAAAGATTCGCGCAGGGTTAATTATTGTGGGATTCCTAGGATGGCTAGCTTTACCTTTCCATGGTGTCTTGGGATTATCGACGACGGTGATGGGGGCGATCGCCGCCATTATTTCCTTGGGTGGTTTAGCTTGGTGGAAACTGGGTCAATATGAGCGCAAATTTTACGATGGCGAATATCCCCCGACCCGCAATTATAAAAAGTAGTCAGGCGACAATCGCTGGATTTTTACGGCGGTGACTGTGCCGGTTCGAGGCAAAGGCTTATATGATCAAAGGCTGAAGTCCTCCATAGATCTATGAGCAGTCGTCGCCAATTTTTAATCTCTACAGGAACTGTTGCCCTTGCTACGATGTTGGGTGGTTGTGGTGCGGCGCGAAATTCTCGGCTGCGGATGAGAGTGCTTGAAGGTAGTGTTTCACCCCAAGTGCTCAAGGCTTTTCGGCAGGCTTATCCTGACCAAAACCCGATTAAATTTAAACCCGTCGAACAGCTAACAAAATTATTTGCTGACCTCGAAGAAATCCAAACGACTACGCCCGAAAATTACGAGCAAAGATTTCCTTGGCAATCTGACACGCCCCCCAAACCACCGGATCTTGTCACCATCGGTAATGGCTGGTTTAAGGAGGCGATCGCCGCCGAACTGATCCGACCCATAGACATTGAGCAGCTCGAAAATTGGCAATCCCTCGAAAACCCTTGGCGTTCTTTTATTGAAGACCCACAATCTGGTGAAATTTGGGGCATTCCCTACCGCTGGGGCACAACATTGCTGCTCTATCGCAAGGACAGACTGAAGAAATTCGATTGGCAGCCGGCAGATTGGTCAGATCTCTGGCGGGAAGATCTTGCGGGTCAAATTTCCTTGCTTAACCAGTCCCGCGAAGTGATTGGCTTTGTGCTAAAAAAATTGGGCTATTCCTACAATGAGCAAAATCCAGAGGCGATCGCCGAGCTAGAGGGAGAACTCGCCACCCTCCACCAAAACGTCAAATTTTATAGTTCTAGCAATTATCTCCAGCCGTTAATCACCGGTGATACTTGGCTGGCCCAAGCTTGGTCTCAGGATGCTTTATCTTTAATGAAACGCTATCCGAATTTGGGCGCAGTTGTCCCCAAAAGTGGTACAGCGCTCTGGTGTGATCTCTGGGTGCAACCGCAAAAGAGCGAGCGAGAATTTGCTGATCTAAAGCCGTGGTTAGAATTTTGTGGCAGTGAATCGGCGATCGCCCAATTTGCCCAGTCCACCTTTGCCGCCTCACCATTAATTTATCAAACCGAAAATCTGGACGCGGAGGTCACAGAAAATTCCCTCATTTTCGTCAATCCAGAGACCTATAAAAATAGCGAAATTATCGAATCTTTGCCGCCCAGCTCCGAAGCCCAATACCAAAATCTTTGGTTACAGATGCGTCAGGTCTAAGGGCGATTTTGCCGAAGCTACCCTTCTTCCGGGATAATGTCCGTGGGAAAAATGCGAAGGGAAATCATGGCAGAACAAAAAATTGGAGTGGCGATCGCCGGCACAGGATTCGGACAAAAGATTCATCTTCCGGGATTTCAACATCATCACCGCACAGAAGTCGTTTCCATCTATAACCGGGATCTTGCTAAAGCTCAAAGTATTGCGGAAGCCCATGGTGTGGCTCATTGGGGCGATCGCCTCGAAGACGTTTTAAACAATCCTGCGGTGGATGCCGTTGCTGTTTCGACACCGCCATTTTTGCACTACGTTATGGCAAAACAGGTTTTAGAAGCAGGCAAACATCTCTTGCTCGAAAAACCTATTACCCTCAATGCCGCCGAAGCGAAGGAGCTTTATCAAATTGCGGCAGCAAAAAATTTAGTCGTTACGCCCGATTTTGAATTTCGGTTTGTCCCCGCATGGCAGGTGTTCGCGGAATATTTGCACAATGATTTTGTTGGTAAAAAACGTTTAATCACCATCAACTGGATTGTCACCAGCCGCGCTAACCCAGACCGAGCTTGGAATTGGTATGCGCTGAAATCCCAAGGGGGCGGCGCGTTAGGGGCTGTGGGCTCCCATGCCTTTGATTACATTAATTGGCTATTTGGTGGTGTGAAGCGAATTTCCGGACATCTCAGTTGCGCCATTAAAGAACGCCCCGATCCCAATGATGACAATAAACTCAAGCCTGTCGATGCCGATGATACTTGTCTGATTATGTTGGAATTAGCCGACGGCACGCCCTGCCAACTGAATATTAGCTCAGTGACCTATCACGGTCGGGGTCATTGGGTGGAAGTGTACGGCGAAAAGGGGTCTCTCGTTTTGGGCAGCAGTAATCTCAAAGATTATGTTCATGGTTTTACGCTTCAGGCGGGCAAAGCCGGAGAAGAGCTAACAGAAGTTTCTATCCCTGAAAAATACCAATTCCCCAAAACCTTTGATGATGGCCGTTTAGCGCCGTTTATTCGCGTTGTGGATCATTTCGCGAAATGTATTGGTGAAAATAATGCGGCGATCGCCCCCACGCTCAAGGAAGGTGTTTATTCCCAGCTGCTGATGGATTTAACCCACAAATCCAACGATGAAGGCCGCTGGTTAGACGTGCCAAATCTTGACCAATTTTTAGCGGGTTAAGCACTGACTCGATTACAACCAACGCCTCCATAAACCCTTTGCAAACTTGATTTGGTGAGGGCTGGCACAAGGTGATCGCAGGCCATTCGTGCGCCAGAAATATTACGGGCAGTGGGGCCAACCTGAAGCGCCGCTAATCCTCCCATTAAAAATAGATCGCAGCCTTGCCAACGCAGATATTGGTCGAGGAGAGGAAACCCTTGGATACTTTTCTGGGGATAATGTTCTTGGATTTTCCCCAATAGAGGTTCCGCATCTAGATGGAAACGACTCCCTGTCGCTAACCACAGGCGATCGCCCTCAATAATTTCACCGTTATCGCAATAGAGTTGCCAATGATCACCTCGCCACTGAGCTGTTGCAATTTGGCAATCGGGTTTTAGGGTGACCGCACCTTGGCGTGCAGCCTGCCGGAGTTTCCGCATCACCGTCGGCGTTAAAGAGCCGCCATCACGGGCATTGAGTACCATCCCTAGTCGTTTTTCCCAATCGGGTTCCGCGTGAAATCCTTTTAAATATTTTGGCCCCATCCAACCCGCATCGGCATCAAATAATTTTTCTTGAAAGGCTCGTCGGGCAATCACTGTGACTTTTCCGTGACGGGCGATCGCCCCTAATGCGAGATGACCTGTCGATAAACCGCCACCCACCACAATAATCCGTTCGCCTCGGAGATATAATCCCCGCAAATCCACTTGGTCACTATGGCACAGACGATCTGCGGGATAGGGTGTTTCAATCGTTTCGAGCCAATCAGGTAGTTGCCGTTGGGTTCGGTTCGTCGCGAGAACCACCCGCCGTGCTTGCCACGGATCACCATGTTTTAAATTAAGGGTGAATTTCCGCTGGTTTCCCGTGGGTGGCTCTAAATCGGTGACAGCGGCTGAAACAATCTGTTCTTCAATCTTAAATTCGGCGATCGCCGCCTGACAAAAATCCGCAAATAATTTTGTACCGGGCAAATCATAGGGCGGAAATAATTCTTGGGCACGCTTTTCTGCAAACCGCCTTAACGCAAAGGGATCGGGGTGGGGATGATGCACCGCAGGCGATCGCAGATGGGGAATAGCTTGGGCAGCAAACTGATGATGCCAACAAGTAAGCCACTGGCCATGGGGATCAAAAACCTTGATGCGCTTACGCCATTTCGGACGCTTTTTGAGCAGATGCAGCACCAAAGTCAGGCTGTGCATTCCAGCACCGACTACTGCGATATCACATTGTTGTGTTTTTTCTTTGGTGGCAGATCTAGTGAGGGACATTTTTAAAACAAAAAAAGCAAGAATGAGAATCATTATCATAATATAGAGGATGACATCTCATGTGATCACCAGCCAGTGAATCGGCTGACAACAATGCAGAACTTTATGATTGATTGGACTAAAACGAAAATTTTGGCGATCGCCGGGTTGGCTGGAGCTGGAAAGACCCAATGGTTGCGAGAGCAATTTCCGGATCAAGCGATCGCCGTGACCTATTTCGCGCCCCAAACGACCGATTGCCCAGTGGATCGCCATTGCCTAGCCCTAGATTTTCCCTCGTGGCAATTTTTAGAGGAAGGGCAAGAATTGCAGCTCATCGAAGCCTTGCAACAGGGGGCGATCGCCGTATTGGAGTTGGGTTTTTATGTCGCGCCGGAATCTGGCGAACCATTACTCAAAATGCTTGAAGCAGAAGGGTTTAACTGTGAACGAGTGGCGTTTGTCTCCGACCAAATGGCGACTTCTCCGTGGCATATTTGGGCAGATCACCTGATCGAAGTAGCCATGCCCTTACCCTCCCGCAATCTAGAAGTGTGGCGATCGCCCACAAGAGGACAGGTGTTTGACCCAGACAGCCTCAATATTTTCTGGGAAGAATTAACGGACGGAGCCTACGGCGAGATCCAGCGCGCCAAGGGGATTCTCGAAATCGTTGATGGCCGCGCCTTTTATCTAGACTACGTTTCCCACCAATCCGAAAGCCTTTACCACGAGCTAGCCGTGCAACCCTGGTTGGACGGTAGACCTGAGCGATTTAGCGGCTTGGAGGTGGTCGGGACAAAACTCGACGGACAACAGATCGCCGACACCATCCTTGACTGTTGTTTAAACGATGAATTGCTCGATTACTATCAGGCGCAAATTCGCCAGCAAATTCAGCAACAGAACCAAGCAAATCCCGTTTAAATCACTAGCCTTTAATCATCAAAATTCCCCAGAAATCTTTTACCAAAATTTACTGACCCAAAACCATGAAACTAGCAGTTCTGTCCTGTATCCACGGGAATTACGAAGCTTTGATCACCGTCCTAGATGACGTTGAAGAGCAAAAAGTAGACCAAATTTATTGCCTCGGCGATCTTGTCGGCTACGGTCCCTATCCCAATGAGGTGGCAGCCTTAGTGCGATCGCTGGATATCCCCACCGTCCAAGGCTGCTGGGATGAAGATATTGTTGATGGGCTGAATGCCTGCGATTGTAGCTATCCTTCCCTTTTGGCCGAAAAACGCGGTAAAGCCGCCCATGTGTGGACAGACAAAATTATTCACCCAGAAATCCGTGAATATCTCGCCCAACTCCCCAAGGTGATTAAAAAAGATCAGCTCGCCTTTACCCATGGCAGTCCCCAAAGTCAGCATGAATATCTCTTGCCAGAATTAGATGGTTTCCTTGCATTGGAACGGGTTTTAAGTACTGGAGCCGATGTGCTGTTTTGTGGCCATACCCATGTGCCCTATGTGCGAACTTTAGACGAAGGGTCTCTGAAATTCTCTGTGCAAACTGACTCTAGTAAGGCGATCGCCGCCAAACAGGAATTCACCACTTCGATTAAACAAATTATCAATGCTGGGTCAGTCGGAGAACCCCGCCATGGCCGCCCCAATGCCACCTACATTATTTACGACACCGACGCAGATCAAGTGACTATGCGGGAAGTGGAATACGACTACAAAAAAACCTGTGCGGCGATTATTGAGCAAGGTTTACCAAAAATCTTTGCTTGGCGATTAGCGAAGGGCATGGAATTTGCCGAACGCGCCGATGATCCCACCCATCTTTGTGAGCGGGGGGTATAAATAATATGCATTGGGCAATTTTAAGCGGCATTGAAGGCAATCTAGAAGCCTATGAAGCGGTTTTGCGGGATGTCCACAGACAAACCCCCACCGTGACGGATTTATTTATTTTGGGCGATCTCATCGATGGCACTCCTGAGGGAAATGTGGTTGTTGAGCGTATTCGCCACCCCAAAAAAGGCGAATTAGTCCCCCAAGTGTGTAAAGGCGCATGGGAAGAACAATGCTTAATTGTGCGGGGATTGGCAGTGGAACCGGAAGAAAATTTATTTGTATTAGAGAAAGGAGGTTTCGTACTCAGACAACTCTGGGATAATGTGCCGAGGGAAATGGTGCAATGGTTTAGTCGTCTGCATTTTGGGTTTGCAGAGCTAGATTGTTTGCTGGTTCACGGGAGTAGTTTGGGTGTGTTTGAAAAGTTGACACCGGATCTATCGCCGTTGATTTTATTGGATCGATTAGCGCGCACTGGCAGTAATCGTTTATTCTGTGGGCGATCGGGTCAAACCTTTAAATATCAAGTTGCCAAGGCAAAGCTAGCTGCTACTGTCACAACCCTTGACTCTGTAGAAGAAGAGCAAAACTATGATGTGGGCGATCGCCTGATTATTGGTGTGGGAAATGTGGGTAGACAGCCCAAAGAAGCTACCTATACCCTCTACAACCCAGAGACCGATAAGCTGATTTTTCGGACAGTCCGCTATGGCAAAACAGCAGGTTTTAGGTAATCGCAAGCATTAAAAAAGAGCATTCCGAAAAATACTCCCCTGAAAACTTGAATCTAGTTGGAAGTGGGAGGTTTTCTCTTGCGCTGTACCTTCCCAGATTTCTGCTCACTAGCCTCAGATTGCTTGCTCGATGAAGGCTGTAGCTGTTGGCGACCATTGCGGACAACCCCTAACATTTGCGTTAATTGCCCCTCCAAGCCGGACAATACCTGATTGGCATAATCATCTGCCCCCTGTTGGATTTCGGTCGATTCGGCGATCGCCATTTCCCGAATTTCCCGAATTTCCTCATAGGCTTTGCGACGATTTTCTTCCACTTCCGCCGCTAAAGACTGACGCATATTTAAACATTCTTGCTCAGCATCCTGGCGCATCTGCTCAGCATTTTGTTCAGCTTGGCGTACTAAAGGCATTTCATCGAGGAGTTGGGCTGCCCGGCGCTCTGCTGCGGCCATAATTTCTTCAGCATATTCTTCCGCCTCAACAATAATTTGTGCCTTTTGCTGGAGTACTTCCATGGCAACCTCAATAACCTTAGGGAGACTGGCACGCACTAAATCGAGTTGCTCGAGGAGCTTTTCCTCCTCCACCATCGTGATACCCGTCAGGGGAATATGGGGACTATCAAAAATAATATCTTCTAACTGTGTCAGCTGCTGCTGCACATCAAGATCAACATCTTTATAAAGCGTCGAAGATTCCGCTGGAGTTACTGGGGTTTCGGTTGGGGTGGAACTCTGAAGCATTTGTAGAGATCGTTAGCGACGTTATCAGGGACAAGGTGATCAATAGAACCACCAAATTTAGCAACTTCTTTGACGACGCTACTACTAAGAAAACTATACTCGTTCGACGTCGCGAGGAATACTGTTTCGATGTTAGCCCAAAGTGTCTTATTTGTATGTGCCATCTGTAGCTCTTTTTCAAAGTCCGAGAGCACTCGCAATCCTCTTAATAAAACTCCGGCGTTGCGTTGGCGGGCGTATTCGATGGTGAGTCCAGTAAAGCTTTCGACTTCGACATTGGGTAAATGTTGGGTACAGTCTTTAATTTGCTCGACACGTTTCTCAAGGCTGAAAAGGGGTGATTTACTGGGATTACAGAGGACTGCGACAATGACTTTCTCGAATAGGCGATCGCCCCGTTGAATGATATCGAGATGACCAAGGGTAATGGGATCAAAGCTACCGGGATAAATTGCGATCACAGGAAAAAAGGGAAAATTCTGCCGCGATTATTGTGGCATACCATTAGCAAAAGCATTCAGAAAACCATTCGGGCATCAGCACATACAATGGTGAATGGTTTAAATCGAAGAGTCTCCCCTATGAGTGATCATCAGCCGCAAAAAATGTATGAAGGCAAGGCAAAAATTCTCTACAGTACTGCCGATCCAGAGGTACTGCTGACCTATTTTAAAGACGACGCGACAGCGTTTAATGCCCAAAAAAAAGGAACCATTAGCGGTAAAGGCGAAGTGAACTGTACGATCGCCTCGGTGCTACTCAAATGGCTAGAAACCAAGGGCATTCCCACGCATTTTATTGACCAACCGAAGCCGGACGAAATGTTGGTGAAAGCTGTGACAATTTTGCCAGTGGAAGTGGTGGTGCGAAATATTGCAGCAGGTAGCCTTTGTAAGCAAACGGGGCTGGAGCAAGGGACTGTGTTGCCCAATCCTTTAGTGGAATTTTTCCTTAAGGATGATGATCTCGGTGATCCCCTCCTAACCCGCGATCGCCTTGCCCTTCTAAATATTGTCACACCGGAACAGGTGCAAGAATTAACAAATTACGCCCTGAAAATTAACGCGTTAATGCAGGAATTTTTTACAAGCTGTGACATCACCCTTGTGGATTTTAAAATCGAATTTGGCACAGATAAAAATGGTGTCATCCTGCTCGCTGACGAAATTAGCCCCGATACCTGCCGCCTCTGGGACAACACCATTACCGATGCCAATGCCCGTGTGATGGATAAAGATCGCTTTCGGAAAGATCTTGGGAACGTTGAAGATGCATACCAAGCTGTGCAGACCAGGGTCTTGGATCAAGCTAAAGCTCTTATGGCTTAAGGTGAGATTGGCGATCGCCACCTAATATCCCAGTGAAACTTATCGATGGACTCCACGTCTAACGACTCTGGTACAATCCAGCAGAATAGATTAACCTGTTGGAAAACTTTACCCAACTGTTACTAACCAGTGCAGTGCCCTTAAACTTTCGTTTGACTTGGTGTGTGGACGTGCAAAAAAAACAAACTCAAGACCGTTTTGATTCCCGAACCCTTGCACTGTGGGCAACCATTGTGGCCCTCGGTTCGATGTCACCAGCTCAAGCTGAGACCCGTCAAAGAACACCGGAGGTGGTGCTAAAAACCCTTTCGGAAAAGACAGAAATACCCGTCGAGGTTGCGGCATCTTCAATCGAGCGTGAAGTCAAACCGACAGCCTCTGTTGACCTTACTATTCCAGAAAAGAAAGTTTCGTCTGGCCTAGCCAATGTGACCTTTGATGTGGCGGCGACGACTCCGGAAGCTCATGAAGAGCTCACCGCAACATCAGCGCCCCATGGAGCCTTTGGGGTTGGTGGTAGTGAAGTAGAACCAACTAAAACAAAATCCATAGAAGCCATTGCGGCTTTGTCTGTAGAGCAAGAAGCCCTTGAGATGGATACTAGGGCGATCGCCCCGCAAATAAGCCTTGTTGAAAAAGAAGATATTATTTCCCCGCCCGCAGCGACATTCGTTGAAACAACAAACCTTACTGCCCTAGAAACAAAAGAAATCCTTGGCTTTGACTTACAGGAGCAAGACGAAGCACTCCTCATTGCCCAAGGCGCGCCCAACGAAGCACGGGTTTTAGTCGCAGAAATTGCAATTAATGGTGTTGGCGATAATGTTGACTTAGAGCAAGCTGTTGTCCAAGCCATCGAAACCCAAGCGGGACGACCCACAACCGTTTCCCAGATTCGTGCTGATGTCAACCGTATCTATGCCACAGGGCTTTTCGCCAACGTCACAGCGACCCCTGAAGATACAGTCCTTGGCGTTAAGGTCACCTACGATGTTGTGCCAAACCCTGTACTGACAGATGTGCAGGTGCAGGCTTTACCCCTCGACGATAACCGGGGCATTACACCACCGGCAGTTGTCGATAATATTTTCGGCGATCGCTATGGTCAGATTATTAACCTCAACGATTTCCAAGAAGGCAGCGGCAAACTTGGTCAGCTCGAAGCCTGGTATCAAGAAAATGGCTACGACCTAGCGAAAGTCGTTGGCATCGATGAACCTAGTCCTGATGGTGTTGTCACCCTCGTTGTCGTTGAAGGGGTTATTGAAGATATCCGCGTTAACTTCATCAACTCAGATAATGAACCTGTCGAAGGCAAAACCCGTGAATTTATTGTGACCCGTGAAGTCGAGCTAAAACCCGGTGATGTTTTTGACCGCAATACAGCCCAGCGTGACCTCCAGCGTGTCTTTAACCTCGGCTTGTTTGAAGATGTACAACTTGATTTCACCACTGGCGAAGAAGACCCCACGAAAGCCATTCTGAATCTTAATGTCATTGAGGCGAATACTGGTTCTATCGCCGCAGGTGGTGGTATCAGTTCGGCCAGTGGTTTCTTCGGAACGGTTAGTTATCAACAACAAAATCTCGGCGGCAATAATCAGCGACTCGCGACGGAGCTACAGCTTGGCACAAGGGAAGCTTTGTTTGATGTCTCTTTTACCGATCCTTGGATTGCTAATGATCCTTTCCGTACGTCCTATACGGTTAATGCCTTCCGTCGCCGTTCGATTTCGCTAATTTTTGATGGCGGTGACAATGATGTTGATCTTCTAGAAAGTGGCGATCGCCCCAGAATTAACCGTCTTGGTGGTGGCGTAACCTTTAGCCGTCCCCTCAGCAAAGACGTTTTCGCACGTTCCGATTGGCGCGGTTCCCTAGGCTTCCAATATCAGCGAGTGAGCATTACTGACAGCGATGGCGATAAAGAGTTTATTGACGAGGCTGGTAATCAACTCAGCTTCTCTGACAATGGTACTGACGATCTCTTTACCCTGCGCTTTAACCTTGTGCGCGATAAGCGCAATAATCCCGCTGCTCCTACCCGTGGCTCGGTTACTCGTATCGGCACTGACCAAACTTTACCTTTCGGTTCCGGTGGTATTCTCTTCAATCGAGTGCGCGGTAGCCATAGCTTTTACGTCCCGTCGCCGTTAAAACTGCCCCTCGTTAGCAAAGATAAACCCCATACCCTCGCTTTCAATATTCAAGGTGGTGCCATTATTGGTGATTTGCCTCCCTATGAAGCATTTTCTTTAGGCGGTAGTAATTCAGTCCGTGGTTTTGAGGAAGGTGATGTGGGTAGTGGTCGTCGCTACTTGCAAGCAACAGCGGAATATCGCTTCCCGATCTTTTCTGTCGTGGGTGGGGCGCTATTTGTAGATTATGCTACGGATCTTGGTTCTGGCGATGATGTCCCCGGTGATCCGGCTGGAACGCGTGGCAAGCCCGGCAATGGCTTTGGTTATGGTATCGGCGTTCGTGTGGATTCTCCCCTCGGTAATATTCGTGTGGACTATGGCCTCAATGATGAGGGTGATAGCCGCATTCACTTCGGTATTGGTGAGCGCTTCTAGCAAACATGGCTCGCGTGTCATTCGTAAGTAAATTCTGGGGGAGTATTCCCCCTTTTTGATATGGCAACTACTCTTAAAACGACGGTGGTCTGTTCTGGTGTCGGCTTACATTCTGGGAAGGAAACGACGGTAAAGCTGATGCCCTGCGATCGCCTCAAGGGTCGTTATTTTGTGCGTACAGACCTCGTTGGTGAACCGGAAATTGCTGCCTGTATAGAGATTGTCGGCCAAACAATGCTTTCCACAGAGCTCGGTAATGGCGAAGTCACGGTGCGAACAACGGAGCATCTATTAGCTGCCCTAACGGGTTTAGGGATTGACCACGCACGTATAGAAATTTCGGGGGCAGAATTACCTTTATTAGACGGCTCTGCAAAGGAATGGGTCGCGGCGATCGCCTCGGCAGGTGTCCATATATTAGATACGGATCCTAAGCCAGCTAAATCTATCCCAGCACCCATCTGGATACGCGAAGGAGATATGTTTGTGGCAGCGCTCCCCTCAGAGGAGGTGCGGTTTAGCTATGGTATTGATTTTCCCTACAAACCTATCGGTAATCAGTGGCATAGTTGGGCCCCAACAAAAGAACCGTTCGAACAGGCGATCGCCCCTGCCCGCACCTTCGGCTTTGCCGATCAAATCGAGCAGCTAAAAAAAGCGGGATTGATCCAAGGGGGGAGTTTAGATAATGCCCTAGTTTGCGATCACGAAAAATGGCTTAATCCACCTCTACGCTTTGACAATGAGCCTGCCCGCCATAAATTACTAGATCTAATTGGTGACTTAAGCTTGTTAGGAAGAATTCCAACGGCTCACTACCTTGCCTACAAAGCTAGCCATAAACTACATACCCAGCTTGCAAAACAAATTGCGGCGCTTTAATTTGGCACTTTAATTGATCTAGCGCCAGTTTGGGTTAAGGGATTGTATCTAAAATTCTTAGGGAAAGGGAGACGCGAGAATCTTACTATAACGTCAGTTATGGATAAGAATGTAGCCAAAATTCTCTAGAGAAAAAGAGACGCGGAGAGGGAAAGACACGGAGTGGGAAAGACACGGAGAGGGAAAGACACGGGGAAGCAACGAAAATTTGCATTTTTTGAAAGCTAGTAGGATTGTTTGCATAGAAACATCTCCCGATCTCTCGCTCTCCCATTCACCGCGTC
>NZ_MRBY01000036.1 GCF_001904615.1 [Limnothrix rosea] IAM M-220 | reverse complement strand
CTCGCTCTCCCATTCACCGCGTCGTACTTCCGAGCATGCTTAAGCAAAACTCACATTAATTATGAAGTTTATATCAGTGATGTACGGCTCTGGATTCCTAAAACAAGGAAATATACCTATCCAGATGTGATGATTGTCCGAGATAAGCCGATTTATACTGACACCACAAAAATGACGATTACTAATCCGAACAAAAACCCCTACCGAGATGGCAGGGGTCAAGTTTTTTAATTACAACTATTTTTTATTGCAACAAGCCTTTCGACTTGAGTTAGCCCAAAAAATTAACCGTTGATGGCAGGAGCCTGAAGCGCCACAGGAGCCTCAGTACCAGCAGCCAAATCAAGCGGGAAGTTGTGAGCGTTACGCTCGTGCATTACTTCAAAACCGAGGTTTGCACGGTTTAGGATGTCAGCCCAAGTGTTGATTACACGACCTTGACTATCCAAAACAGATTGATTGAAGTTGAAACCATTGAGGTTGAACGCCATGGTGGAAATACCAAGCGCTGTAAACCAAATACCAACGACAGGCCATGCGCCGAGCAAGAAGTGCAAGGAGCGGCTGTTGTTGAAAGATGCATATTGGAAGATCAAACGACCGAAGTAGCCGTGCGCTGCAACGATGTTGTAAGTCTCTTCTTCTTGACCGAACTTGTAACCATAGTTCTGAGACTCAGTCTCAGTGGTTTCACGAACGAGAGAAGATGTTACTAGAGAACCGTGCATTGCGGAGAACAAAGAACCACCAAATACACCAGCTACTCCCAACATGTGGAAGGGGTGCATCAAGATGTTGTGCTCAGCTTGGAATACGATCATGAAGTTGAACGTACCAGAGATACCCAAGGGCATACCGTCAGAGAAAGAACCCTGACCGATGGGGTAGATCAAAAATACGGAAGTTGCAGCAATGACAGGGGCACTGTAGGCCACACAGATCCAAGGGCGCATGCCTAAACGGAAAGACAATTCCCACTGACGACCCATCCAGCAATAGACACCGATGAGGAAGTGGAAAATAACGAGTTGGTAAGGACCACCGTTGTACAACCACTCATCTAGGGATGCTGCTTCCCAGATAGGGTAAAAGTGAAGACCAATGGCATTGGAAGAAGGCACAACTGCACCGGAGATGATGTTGTTGCCAGAAAGCAAAGAACCTGCCACAGGCTCGCGGATGCCGTCAATATCAACAGCTGGAGCTGCGATAAATGCAATGATGAAGCAGATAGTTGCGGAGAGAAGGCAAGGAATCATTAAGACACCAAACCAACCCACATAAATGCGGTTGTCAGTGCTAGTGATCCATTGACAAAACTTCTCCCATAAAGACGCATTACCGCGCTTATTTAGAGTAGTAGTCATGGTTACTTATGATTTCAATAAGGTTTCTAAGGGTCGTTCTAGTAAGCCAGAACTTTTTTGTATTTACGCAACATCTTATGTACTGTTTCTAGGACTTAAAAAGCATCTTTACTTTTCTTGCTGAAGTTTTTCTTTTCTTTACTAAAAATCCTTGAATTGCTTAGTTTAGAGGCGTTTTCGCAAAATATCTAAAAAATAAAAATCTTTTCACTTTTATGATTGTGAAGTTTTGCAAATTAGATGGCGGGGAGGCTAATTTATGATTTTGGAAGGTATTTAAGAATATTAAGTTAATATTAAGCTGGCTTTTGTTTTGATACTAAAGTGGCGATTTGCTGGAAAAAGTAAGGGCTTATTTTCGATTGGAAAGATGGCTAGAGTTTGGTTTCTAGTCGCGCAGCATTTGATATGTAATGGTGCAATCAAGGGTGAAGAGAAGTAAGCTTAGTAGGCTGATAAAAATAAGGATTAGGATGGGATTGTGAGGGAGGTAATGGCTAGTTCGTTATGGATGTAATGGCTGTGTGGGGCGATCGCCGCGAGAGAGTGTTCTTCCGGGGTGGATAGGGTCCGACTTGCCAAAAAATATTCTCGAATCGAGATGGATTTGCGGTTGCTGGGATAACTGTCATGTTTAAGATTGTGTTCTTTTTCCTACTGGCTTGCCTGTAGCTTGAATTTTTTTCGCCAATCTGTGCGGAGGCGATCGCCTTGGGTTTGTAAGAAAACAGAGTAAAAAAGTTTTCCATGCGACAACACAAATCTCCATAATTTTTCCTATTTTTTAGCGAACAAGCCGGCTAATGTCTCCTCTCCTTCAAAATTATTCGGATCAAGATCAATTTCAGTTTTCCATTGTGATACCGCTGGGCGATCGCCTCACCGATTTAGAAAAATGCATCGCCTCGATCTGCCAACAGCAACACCAAGGACAAACAGAGATTTTATTGTTAGATGATGCTAGTCAGACTTTTAATCTCCAAGATCTAGAGCTTATTTTTGAGCAATATAGCGTCTATTTAAACCCAGAAAAATATACGATTCACTATATTCGTCATCCCCAATGTTTGGGGGAATATGCCAACCTTAATTGGGGTTTAAAGTGTGCTAATAGTCCTTGGATATATTTTGTATGTGATGATAATCTATTGCTCGAAAACACCTTACTATGGTTTGAAGAAATTATTGAAAAACAACCCAGTCTAGATTTGATTAGTGGTGCTTTTTATACGATTAATAAAACCGATGAAATTCTTGAAAAATCCGAGTTTTTGGCTAATAGTGGCTTGGTCGATCAAGGGTTTTTAAACCGATTTCTTGCCGAAAATCCATTACAATCTATCGCAACGATTTATCATAAACGTCTCTTTAAAAAAATTGGCTATTTTAATTTAGATTTAGGCAAGCTGGCAGACTGGGAATTCTACCGCCGTGTGACGAAAATTCGTGGATTGAACTGGTATTATTTGCCGCAATATATTGGTGCTTACCGTCAGGAGCCGATGTTAAAATCCCCGCTTGCAACAATCAATGTTTCGGATAAAGCTGTTTGGCAAGTGCTTAAATTATCACAGAAATATTTTTCACCAGTAGAGCAAAGAATTTCTCGGAAAAGTCGCTATTGGCAATGTTTCGGTGCGGTGGATGGGTATTTTATTGCGGGGCAAATTGATCAAGCCATTTCGATTTGTTTGGGGTTGGTCGACTTTTCTGGGCTTGGCGATCGCCTGTGGCTGGAGGTATTAAATCAATACGACTTTAAGTACAAACAACAAATTTACGAATTGATGCTTATCTTGACAAAACAGGTTGCTGAGGCGAGCTGATAGTTTAGCTAAATTTAGCTTTCTAAACGTTTTTGCCAGTCGGCATCAATGGCGGCTTGTTTGTCTAAGGTTTGGTCGAGTAGATCGCGGTCTGTGCCGTAGGCGATGTCTGCTTCACCGATGATTTTTTGGCTGGCAAATTGCTGGGCATATTTGAGTTTCTTTTGGATTGGTGGATAGCCTTCAGCGAGGACAGCGGCGGTTGCTTTACGTTGGCTATTGCGAGCGTCGAGTTTGCTATTGCGGCGTTGAATCCAAAAATAACGCACTAGGGGAATCGTCAAAAAGGCGATCGCATAAACGATCAAAGCCGGATAAAGGGCACTGACTAAACCGATAAAACCACCCATTTGTGCCACCATGACCGAATCTTGGAGCATGGAACCCAAGACTAGGGCGAGGACAAAATTAATGCCGCCTAAACCCATCGCCAAGAATTTTTGGTTGACGGGGGCAAGGGTAAATGTCCAACGGTTTTCTTCGAGATAGTCTGGCACAAATTGTTTACGACGTTCTTGGGCTTTGACCTGTAGCTCTGGGAAATAATAAATCAGTTCACCTTCGGGAGAGACTTCGGGGTAGCCGTTAAAGCGTGCCATTACCGCCATCATGTGGTTTTCTTCGGCAATGGCATCGAGGTCATCGAAATAGGGGGCAATTTGCTCGGCAACGACTGCACCATCGTTGTTTTGGATAATTTGGCCAATATTTTGCCAGCGACGTTCTTCGAGGTTGGGGTTCGGATTGCCGTCGCCAAAGAGGAACGAAAAGACTGACTCCAAAAAGTTCATGTCCGAGCTTTGGCTACTATTTCCCACTGTGCCTACGGAATATTGCGGCGATCGCCCATAGCCACGACGGTAATAGCCGGGGGTAAACATGCGGAATAAATCAGGCCCCCACCAAATGAGCCAGGTTGTGGGAATGCCACCGCCACGGGAGCGGGAGTTGTTGTTATCGTCACGATTGTTGGCTGCAAAAATGAGCACTAATATGGCGATCGTTATCAGGGCGATCGATGCGACTAACGCCACGCCAAAGGAAATGCGAATGAGATAAAAAACAACTTGCCAAGTTTTATCGAGCCAAGCTTTGAGGCGGAGTTTGGCGGATTTGCTCGTGAGAATTGACCGAAAATTTGACGGAAACTCGTAGACAATGTCGCCTGTTTCCGCCACTTGGAGTGTGCCGCCAGCTTCAGAAGCAAGGCCTGCTAGTTGATTTTGGGCAAGCTGTACGCTGAGTCCAGCCTGACTGGCAACTTCCCCGACTGTGGCGCGATATTGCAGTTTTTCAACTGCTTTCATTAATTGGGGTGAAAAGCTCATAAATTCTCGTCTTTTGTCACGAAATACCGAACTGGTCTTATCTCCAGTATAAAATTTGAGTTAGGTTCTGGGGAATTTTGCCATGATTGTTACAGGTCTCATTATTACGGCAGTGGCGATCGCCATTGGAATCGCCATAAATCGCATCATTGCCGCAGACCAGAGTTGGTTTTTTAAACTACGCCGTCCGGACTGGCTAACCTTCGAGCAAATTATCCCGATTGTCTGGATTTCGATTTTTATTTGCGGCATCATTTCCGCCACCTATGTGTGGGCCGCAGATCCCCATGGCTTTCGGACATGGCTACTCCTCGCGGGTTACGCCATCCTCGAAATTTCGATTATTTCCTACACCCAAGTCATGAGCAAAATGCAAAGCGTTACCGTTGGCGTTGTCATCGGCGGTGTGGGGTTTGTCATCGGTTTAATTTTGTCGCTTTTTGTATTTCCAGTGTCACGTCTGAGTTTTGCTTTACTTGTGCCCTATTTGCTGTGGAGTCCCTTTGGCACTTATATCACTTTGGAAATGATGTGGCTCAACCCCGGTAAGCGCTAATGTTGAGCGGCTACAAGAACGGGCGATCGCCCCATTGTGAGCAAATATTTCATCCGTTTTATCCCGTTGTAGGCTGATCTATAATTTCCCAATGGAAAATTTGACTATTACTAGACCGGACGACTGGCACCTGCATTTACGAGACGGCGACGCACTAAAAGCAGTTTTACCCCACACCGCGAAACAGTTCGCTAGGGCGATTGTGATGCCAAACCTCAAGCCACCCGTCCGCACCGTGGCCGAAGCAGCGGCCTACCGCGATCGCATCCTCGCTGCCATTCCAGTAGGGGAAAAATTTGAGCCATTAATGACCCTCTACCTCACAGACAACACGACACCTGCAGACATTATTGCGGCGAAGGATTCCCAATTTGTTAAAGCCGTTAAATATTACCCAGCCGGCGCAACGACCAACTCCGACTCAGGTCTCACGGATATCCGGAACGGCGATCGCGTGTTTGCCGCCATGGAAGCAGTCGATTTACCCCTATTGCTCCATGGCGAAGTGACCCACCAAGAAATAGATGTTTTCGACCGCGAAAAAGTTTTTATTCAAAGATATTTGATGCCCCTCAAGGAACGATTTCCAAAACTACGCATCGTGCTGGAACACATCACGACCGAAGATGCCGTGAAATTTGTTTTATCTACCGACGAGAAGGTCGCCGCCACCATCACTCCCCAGCACCTACTCCTAAACCGCAACAGTATTTTTCAAGGGGGAATTCGACCTCACTATTACTGTTTGCCTATCCTCAAACGAGAAACCCACCGCCAAGCACTCATCGAAGCGGCAACTTCTGGTAATCCTAAATTTTTCCTCGGCACCGACAGTGCTCCCCATGCCCGCGATCGCAAAGAAACCTCCTGTGGCTGTGCCGGTTGCTACTCGGCGCTGCATGCCCTCGAACTTTATGCGGAGGCCTTTGAAAGTGTAAATGCCCTCGATAAACTAGAAGCCTTTGCCAGTTTCCATGGCGCAGACTTTTATCAATTGCCGCGTAATACTGAGAAAATCACCTTAACTAAAAAAACTTGGCGTATCCCTGACGAGTTGCCCTTTCCCGACTCGGCATTAGTGCCTCTCCGAGCTGGGGAAGAAATGACTTGGCAAATGGTTTGATTGGTTGAACATTAGCCAAAAAATAAGCTCAGCGTCACGGAAAAAGCCGATCATATGCTGAGCTGAAAAGAATATTCGGTTGTCTCTTTATTTGGCAAAAACCATGGAAAATGACAATCGAATTTTTCTACTTATAGAATTTTTTACTTATAAAAGTCGCCGTGGGAAGGAACAGTTTCATAAATTTTTTCTTTGATTTGATGCGTCTCAACATGGTGCTGGAGCTGTAGTTCCGGCAAAATAGGTGAAAACGGCTGATGTAGACTAATCATTTGTGCCAAGGTCTTTTTCAGGTCTGTGCGGGACACAATGGCATCTACGAAACCATGTTCTAGTAAATATTCTGAGGTTTGGAAATTATCGGGAAGTTTTTCGCGGAGGGTCTGCTCAATCACACGTCTTCCGGCAAAACCGATCGCCGCCTGAGGTTCTGCCAAAATTAAGTCGCCCAACATCGCAAAACTTGCGGTGACTCCGCCCATGGTTGGGTGAGTGAGAATGGGAATATAAAGTAATTTCTGCGCGCGATGGCGTTCTAGTGCGCCAGAGATTTTTGCCATCTGCATCAGGCTGAGCATCCCTTCTTGCATTCGTGCCCCACCGGAAGCACACAGAATAACAACGGGTACACCTTCGGCTGTGCCATGTTCGACAAGGCGACAGATTTTTTCGCCGACAACGGATCCCATGCTGCCGCCCATAAAGCCAAAATCCATAATGGCGAGGGCAAGGGGTAAACCGTCGATGAGACCTGTGCCTGTGACAACGGCATCGCTAAGGCCTGTTTTTTCTTGGTAGTCTTTGAGGCGATCGCTGTAGGCTTTTTTATCGCGAAACTTTAAGGGATCAGTGGGCACGACATTGGCGTTCAGTTCTTGCCATGTGTCACTGTCGATGAGCTGATGGATACGATCACGGCTACTGACACGGTTGTGAAACCCACATTCTTTACAGACCATTTGATTGTTAATCAGGTCTTTCGTGTAGGTGAGCACGTCACAGGCTTTGCATTTCGTCCAGAGCCCATCCGCAATTTCGCGCTCTTGCTGGGGGTGGAGGGCTGTTTCATTGTTCTGGCGATTTGCCGCAAACCAATCAAAAAGAGACATAAGCGATAGTGACGGAACGTTAAAGAATTAAACCTGTTAGTCGTCTTCTGGGGGGCTGAGGAGCAAACGGGCTGTCCATTGATCTTGCGATCGCACTTGCAGCGCTGCTTGGCTACCTTGTCCGCAGTAGATTCCTAGTCCGATGCTAAGGACACGATTTGGGATGCTATGGGACTCTAGCAGTTGACCCATAAATTCGGCTTCCCAACGGGCTTTTGTGGTTCTAATTGTAATCCAAGTCACAGTTTAGAAAAAGTCAATGGTTATGGTAAAAGGTTGGGGCGATCGCCATTTTTGTGGTGTGGTATGGCGATCGCCCCGGTTTGGAGGCTGCCATTATCGGGCAAAGTTCCTTGACAATAGCACCGAAAAATTACGGTTTGCTAATCCGTTTATGCCTTGTAACATCTTCTATAATGGGCGGGTTTGTTGAGATTGGAGAGAAAAATATGTCCTTGCCCCACAAGCAGATCGGCGTTGCGGTTATTCGGAATGCAGCGGGGGAAATTTTAATTGATCGTCGGTTAGATCGAGGCGACATGGCTGGTTTGTGGGAGTTTCCCGGCGGCAAAATCGAAGCGGATGAAACGGTTGAAGCTTGTATTGCCCGTGAGATTAAAGAAGAAATAGCCCTAGATGTGAAAGTCGGCGATCGCCTGATTTTGATTGAGCATGAATATCCCAAATTTAAAGTATCGCTCCATGTCCATTGGTGCGACTATCTTGGTGGCGAACCCAAGGCCATCGAGTGCCAAGAGATTAAATGGGTCAAGCCGCAAAATCTGGGAGCCTATGAATTTCCTGAGGCTAATCAAGCCATTATTGATCTGATTCATAAAAGCTAATTTTTTTTCTAAAACCTGTGGGAACTCCGGCTAAATTCCCACGTCAAAATGGATATCTGGTGTGAGGAATCACCGGAAAACGCTTAGGGTCGAAACAAGGACAGACACCTAGGCGTTTTTCTTTGGATATGTGTGATCTAAATTTGCTGCGTGACAACATTTAGATACGCAACTTGTCATTACATGATCAACTGCCATTCCAGTAGAACCGCAACGGGAATATCGATAGTGACAGGATTGTCGAGGGGTAAGTTTAGCTGAACCGAGTCGCTTGTTGGTAAAAGTGGCAAAATTTCGCTCAGGTCAAATTGTCCAATATTCTTTGCCGGAGCCTCTGCGGCAAACTGATCTGGTGCTGTAAGGAGGCGATCGCCCTCCATGATTTTCAACTCCGCAGGATGTCGAAATACCGCCTGCTCAGGATAGCCAGATAGCCGTAAATCCACCTGCTCCACCACACCATCTTTGACGCGCTTAAACAAAATTACCTGCCAAGTTTGCCCCTGATCATCCCGAATAGATTGACGCGATTGGTACAACATTTGCCCCGGCTTTTCTTCCTGTTGCCGAATACTTCCATAGCTCGGTGCAGCCCAAACTAAACTACTACAAAAAAGTAAAATAATTAGACTTAAATTCAATAAAACTCTTTTAAAAAATAACGAGCATTTCATTGTTTATAACTCACTACTGATACTTTCTAAGGTGGGCATTAAAACGGAATACATACCACGCAAATCCCCAACTTTAAAGTCATAGGCAAGATCGTCGAGATATTTTGCTTTGATAAAATTAGGACGATCATTTTTAGCTCCGTGGCAAGCTAGACAGCTACTTTCAACATTAATGCGTCGGTAGTAATGTAAGCCATCCTGAGCGGTTTGGCTGAAACTTAAAAGTTCGGGGTCTTGTTCAAATTTGGCGATCGCCATCGTCTCTCGCAAAGTTTGAGGAGCATGGTCTAAATTACGATATTTTTTAGCAACTTGCTTTACTTGCCAACCATTATCCACACCGAGTTTTTTTGCCTGCATTCCCACAGGTTTACAGACCTCTCGCATCGTTTCTGGCGTAATGTCGCTACCCGGTTCAAGGGTACTAGCCAAACCCGAACGCATGGCATCCAACTCCTCAATCGCCTGCACCGCATAGCCAAACTCTGGTGGATTAACCGCCGCTAAAACGATATCAGGTTTGATCAAAATCAGGGCGATCGCCACAAAACCAGCACAAAACCCCCTCCATAATTTCCCATAACACATATTTAGATTCTCCTAATTATTTTGCAGCACATCTCTGCGTCACCAAATCACAGCGATCAAAGGAAAAAAAAATCCCTACCGTGCCATAGGGATTTTCAATTGTGAGATTGTCAACGAGAGAAAAATAGATAGATATTAGCCGCTAATACTCGGTGCTTGGAAAGCAACCGGAATTGATTCACCAGCCGCTAAATCAAGAGGGAAATTATGCACATTTCGTTCATGCATACTTTCAATGCCAAGATTCGCTCGGTTAATAATATCAGCCCAAGTATGAATGACTTTTCCTTGGGAATCTAGCAGCGATTGATTGAAGTTAAAACCATTTAGATTAAAGGCAAAACAAGCCACCGCTAAAGACGCAAACCAAATACCAATCACTGGCCAAGCCGCAAGAAAAAAGTGTAAAGCACGACTATTATTAAATGAGGCATATTGGAAGATCAATCGACCAAAATAACCATGGGCAGCAACAATATTATAAGTTTCTTCTTCTTGACCAAACTTATAGCCATAATTTTGAGATTCAATCTCTGTCGTTTCACGGATCAAAGATGACGTAACAAGGGAACCATGCATTGCCGAGAATAGCGCTCCACCAAATACGCCAATAACGCCAATCATATGAAAAGGATGCATTAGAACATTATGTTCTGCCTGCAATACAAGCATGAAATTAAAGGTTCCCGAAATGCCTAAAGGCATACCGTCAGAGAAAGAACCTTGACCAATGGAATACACCATTAAAACCGCGGTTGCAGCAGCGACAGGAGCCGAAAAAGCCACAGCAATCCAAGGGCGCATACCAAGGCGATAGGACAATTCCCATTCACGACCCATGTAGCAAAAAATGCCGATAATGAAGTGGAAAATAATCAGTTGGTAAGGGCCGCCATTATAGAGCCATTCGGCTAGAGATGTGGCATCCCAGATAGGATAAAAATGTAGGCCAATGGCATTGGAGCTAGGTACAACTGAGGCTGAAATGATGTTGTTGCCATAGAGCAGAGAACCGGAGACTGGCTCTCGAATTCCGTCAATATCAACGGGGGGAGCCGCAATAAATGCAAGGATAAAACAAGTCGTTGCGGTCAATAGAGTTGGAATCATTAGTACGCCGAACCAGCCAAGGTAAAAGCGATTTTTGGTACTAGTTACCCAACGGCAAAATTTCTCCCAAAGAGAGATATTTGTTCCTGAATTTAGAACTGTAGTCATAATTACTATTGTCCAGTTTCAAGTACTGGGATCAAGCTGTTTTCATGTAAGCTTAATCACTTTTTTACTATAAACAATATTTTCTATAATTGACAACTTTTCTGGGACTTTTTAGTGATTATTTTGTCTTTTTTTAATGAATTATTTGAGGTTTTAATTATTTTACTTGGGGTAACTTACTGGCACTAGAGGAAAGTTTTTATTTGTGTTTTTTTACATCGAACATTTTTTTTCGTTAAATTTTTTTCTTGTCCAAAAAAGTTGGTTTTCTCAGCATATCTAGAGGCAATAAAAAACGACTTAATTGCCTTGATATTTGGGAGGTTAAAATCTCTATTTCTTCAGGGTTGACGATGGTTTTTATCAAGATATTTGGCGGGGCGATCGCCCCGTGGAATCAGGCTGGATGGGTTGATCTGGCGATCGCCTAAAAAAAATCTCACCCAAACTTAAAAAGCTAGGTGAGAGTGGAGTTGTCTATGAGAGTTGAGAGGAAAACTTGTAATTAAAATTGGTAAAGGGTTAGCTCGTCGGCGGCATCACGACTTTTTTCGCAAGACCGAGGCGACGCAATAACCAAATGGACCACCATGTCATGTCGATTTCGTACCAACGCCAGCCTGCTTTGGCGACATGGGGATGGGCGTGGTGATTATTGTGCCAACCTTCGCCATAGGTGAAAATAGCTGCCCACCAGAGGTTACGGGAATTGTCGGCGACCTCAAAACGGCGATCGCCCCACACATGGGTAGCCGAATTAATCAGCCATGTACTATGCCAAAGCAGTACGGCTCGCACGAAAATACCATAGATTACCCAAGACCAACCGCCGAGAAAATAGAGCAATAATCCTAGGGGAATTTGTAGTAAGAGAAAATTGCGATTTAGCCAGCGATAATAGCCTTGACGCACGAGATCTGGAGCGTATTTTTTGTAACGTTCGTACTCAAAGAAATCAGGATTTGGGTATAGCATCCAAAGCATATGGCTCCACCAAAAACCTCGTTTTGCCGAATAGGGATCTTGGGTTTCATCTTCTGTATGGGCATGGTGCAAACGATGTCCCGCAACCCAGAAAATAGGCCCTCCTTGTAAGGCTAAAGTGCCAATAAAAGCAATAATATATTCAAGCCATTTGGGCACTTGTAAACTGCGGTGACTAAGAAGACGATGGTAGCCGAGGCAAATGCCAATACTGCCAAATAACCAATGTAGAAAAATGGCGACACCAAGGCCAGACCAAGAAAAAAACCATGGGGCTAATAAGGCAATGCCATGGACTACGGCAAAGAATAATGCGGAGACCCAATCTAATCGGGCTTTTGTGGTGATTTGAGGTGAAATATTGGTCATTAAATTACAAATTTTATCATCAAAAAATTAGCAAGGAATTAGTAAGAAATCAGTAATTCCCTAGGTATCGATGGGGCTATTTTAGATTGCTTTCGAAAAGGTTTGTTGGCGATCGCCTTTGCCTTGGAGATAGGGATCAAAGGCCGCCGCAATATTACGAATTAACAAACGTCCACGGGGAGTCACCTCAATCCCATCACCCCAGCGACAAATCAAACCATCAGCTTCAAGACTATCAAGAATGGGTAAAACATCAGCAAAATAATCATTAAAATCAAGGTCAAAACCCAAATGGTATTTTTCCTCTAAATCCGATGCCGATAGTTGAAACTCACACATTAATTCCATAATTACTGTCCGGCGAATCAGATCATCTCGGCTGAGTTGAAAGCCTTTGGCAATGGGTAATTGGTCGGCATCTATTGCCTGATAAAAATCCTTGAGACGCTTGTGATTTTGTAGATAAACGTCCTGCACCATACTGATGGAGGTCATACCAAAACTGAGCAAATCTGATTCTGGTTGGGTTGTATAGCCCTGAAAATTACGGTGTAATGTCCCTGCTTGTTGGGCGATCGCCAATTCGTCATCCGGTTTTGCAAAGTGATCCATGCCGATAAACCCATAGCCATTCTGGGTCAATTGCTCGATGGTCATTTTGAAGATATCGAGTTTTTCCGCAGTGCTGGGCATGGCCGCTTGGGGCATCTGTTTTTGCACAGGTTTAATCCAAGGCACATAGGCAAAATTGAAAACAGCAACGCGATCTGGATCGAGTTCAATTGTTTTTTGAATCGTTTCTTTAAATGTCTCCAAAGTTTGGAAAGGTAAACCGTAAATCAAGTCCACATTTACACTTTCAAAACCCGCTTCGCGAATCCAACCCATCACGTCAAAAAGCATTTTTTCCGGTTGAATACGGTTAATGGCTGCTTGAACTTTCGGATTAAAATCCTGAATACCAAAGCTAATGCGATTAAAGCCTAATTTTCTCAGAAATAAAATATATTCCCGATCTACATAACAGGGATTTACTTCAATGGAAACCTCAGCATTATCCGCCAGCTTAAAATGTTGATTTAGGGTATTCCAAAGATATTCAACTTGCTCTAAATTTAGATAATTTGGTGTGCCGCCTCCCCAATGGAATTGTTTGACGTGGCGATCAGGATGTACCAGTGCTGCGATTTGCTCAATATTGCGGGTTAGGGCCTCTAAATAGCGGGGAACAAAACTTTTATTCTGGGTAATGATGGTATTGCAACCGCAGAAATAACAGGGTGTTTCGCAAAAGGGAATGTGGCAATACAGCGATAGGGGCGTTTGTTTGTGGTTACCGATGGCGATCGCCGCCCGAAAAGCATCAAGATCAAAATCAGCAGTCAGCTCAGTCGCCGGCGGATAACTTGTATAGCGTGGTACAGCTTGGTTATATTTTTGGATTAAATCCCGATCAAACTTGACCGATTGAGATAAATGTTTCATGGCAAAACAGGGCGGAGGCCACCTAGGAGCCTCCACTCCAAAAAGGACAATTTACAAGAAATTTTTTAGAATGTTTTAGGGATTATTCCGCAGTAGCGAGGGCAACCGTTTGGGCATGGGGACAGCGGGCTTCGGTACTGCCGGGACGATCTTGGCGAGTCAATAGATCAAAGGTATGCTCCCCAATGGCCGCTTTCACCTCTGGCTCTAGGTCATGCATCACCGCGCGGTTGAGGGCAAAGGCATGGTTGGCTTCGGCAACGATACGCTCAATGGTGGCAGCATCTAAGGGCAAAGAATCTAAGGTTTCACGGTAATTGGTTTTAAATTGGCGGCGATCGCCCGGTGTCGGCAAACTATCAAAAGTGAACATGGCAGTACCCAAATCCTCAGGCAATCTCAAAGCACCACGCACAATCGATTTAAGCGCTTGTCCACCAGAGAGATCCCCCAGATAGCGGGTATAAGCATGGGCAATGAGCAAAATAGGATCATTTGTGGCAAGCTCTTGCAACCGTAAAACATAGGTCAGAGCACTGCGGGTGGGTTTAATCTTTTCATCCCAATTTTTACCATAGAAAAACTCTAAATCAGCAGCAATTTTTGCAGTGCGATTCAACTCAGGACAATAAATTTTTCCCAGTACCGGATCAGCTTGATACGTTAATAAAGCATCCTCTAACGTGCCGTAAATAAAATAAAGATTTGCCAATAGTTTACGAAATGGCACACGCTCAACAATGCCTTTTAAAAAACATTTCATATAGGCTGTATTTTCGGCAAGGGTGTGAGATTGCTTGGTTCCTTCGCGCAGTTCTTGGGATAAAGTGTTCATTTTTATAAAGTCCTAGCTCAATAAAGTATTCAACAGAGAATTAACCGCAAAAAAAAGTCCTATGACCCGACGTTAATGGACTTCGCCACGGGTCGCTTCCGCATCAATCGGCTTCAAGAAATAGAGGCGCAATAAGCAAACAATAATGGTCACAATCGATGGGATTTTTAGGATGAATTTCATCAGCGGCGGGCGATCGCCCATCATGATCTCAGCAATTTTTTCATTAGCTTCCGAGCACTGTTCGAGGAGGGGGAAGAATTTTGGGTTGTCAGTATCCATAATTTCAGCAAAAGCTCGCGCAGAGGTTTCATTGGTATTGCGAATCACGTCAATGTTGTATTGCTGGGCATCCAGACCAATCGCTTCATAAAAATCAGCCCGCTCAAACACCGTCATCGTATGGGTTGCAAAAACGGTCAGCAGGAAAAAACGTCCCCATAGCCGCCCTTGCCAGGTGTCCCACATTTTCGGCTGCGATCGCAGCAACGCCTTAAAAAAGTCACCATGGCGATTTTCGTCTTGACACCAATTTTCAAAGTAATTGAACAAAGGATAAAGATTGTGTTCAGGGTGCTTTTCGAGGTGACGAAAAACGAGAATGTAGCGCCAATAGCCGATTTTTTCTGAGAGATAAACGGAATAAATCACCCACTCCGGCGGAAAGAAAGTATAGGTACGTTTTTTAGTGAGATAACCCAAATCAAGGGACAACCCAAAATCCACCATGGCTTTATTAATAAATCCGGCGTGGCGGGCTTCGTCACGAGCTAGTAAGCCAAAGGCTTCGGCTAACACTGGACTCCGACCTTTTAATTTACGGGATAGTTCTTTAAACAATAAAAAGCCGGAAAATTCTGAGGTGCAAGACCGCTCTAAAAAATCAATAAAAGCAGCACGCGTTTTGTCGTCAAGGTGCTCAATGGAGCCATCAAAATTCTCATCCCGCACAAAATGATGGCGATTATAATCTGCACGCAGCTCATCTAAAGCCGCAGCAATTTCGTTATCCTGCAGATCCAATACCATATTGGCGATCGCCTCAAAATCCGTCGTGTAGAAACGAGGCGTTAGGAGCGTTTCTTGGACAGGCGCTTTAATACCCGGCCGTAACATCGGCGTATCCGAGGGAGAAAATGCTGTAACCATATCGATAAAAGCCCGTAAAAAAGTATGAAAAAATTGCATTTCGTAAAGCCCATCATTCCCAATATCCACGGGACTGACAAGATGGTTTCTAGAGCCGCCCCATAGTTACCGCAAAGGAAAAAATAGGGCGCAGACTAGGGTCTAGCTTGCTATAAAGAAATGCTAAAGGTTTAAAAATAATGGGGGAAAAGCTATTTTTTATGACTGATAACGAAGTTTGTTTTGATCCGTCCTATCGCTGTCCTATCCAATTTGTTGTGGATTTACTCGGCAATAAATGGTCAATTTTAGTCCTACGGGAATTATTTAAAGGCCCACGCCGTACCAACGAATTCCTTAAGGCGCTCCCCGGCATTAGCACCAAAACCTTGACCGTTCGACTGCGGGCTCTCGAAGCCCATGGTTTAGTGAAACGGGTCGTGTTTCCTGAAATTCCGCCACGGGTTGAATATTCCCTCACGCCTAAAGGTTTAGAGTTTCGTCCGGCTCTGATGGCAATGCACGAACTGGGAACCCAATGGCTCGACCAAAAGCCCTGCGTATGTCCCCTCGACATGGATGGGCAAACACCGCCCAATACGGGCGCGGGTTAATGTGAGCTTGGGTTGACAATGAATAGTCATCATCAGCAAAATTAGTTGGGGTTTAACGTGTTAAACCCTGACAGAATAAAGCTTTAAGGTCTATTAGATGTCCTAGCTTTGATGATTTGAAATATAGAAAAAAACCTTTAGGAACAAGGGACATTAACCTTGTTTCCATCAAAACTATCTGTTTTGGGCAATATCTCTGTGTCGCCAGCTTTTTCCCTTTGGCCTCTCAACATTTCAAGGGTTATTGATAGTCGTTTCGCATAAATTTTAGAGTGCTCCATAGCCAAGGCTAGCAAGATTAGTACAAAAGTCTTGGGATTCAATAATTAACGTCAGTTATGGATAAGAATGTAGCCAAAATTCTTTAGAGAAAAGGAGACATGGAGAGGGAGAGACACGGGGAAGCAACGAAAATTTGCATTTTTTGAAAGCTAGTAGGATTGTTTGCATAGAAACATCTCCCGATCTCTCGCTCTCCCATTCACCGCGTCGTACTTCCGAGCATGCTTAAGCAAAACTCACGTTAATTAGGGATGTTTCAATAGGTTTCGTTTACTTCGTGAGAATTTTACAAATCTCTGACTGTGTCGTCCTAAATTTATGGGCTTTGACTATATTTTTTCCCTAGAAAAGGTATCCGCAGGGATTTCAATCGGTTGCGCCGTTTCGTGATAACTCACCCTCAGCACCTGCCAAAGGAGAAACTGTCTAATTGCTTATGGGAAATATCTATATCCTGAACTCCGGCTGGTTGGGGTGTTCGGCATAGGCGGGCTAGGGTAAGGGCTGGTCGCTGATCTATGGGTAGGGGAACAAGGTGTGCATGTCCAATCAATGTCCCCTGCACGGAATGGGGTAGCGGAGCGTCTTTGGGACTCTGGGTCAAGTTTGGGGCAGTGATCTGACAAGTATTCGCAGTTTTTTAATTTAAAACTATTGGCATTTAGGGCAAATCAGGGAAAAGGGGAATATTAATCGGGTGCGATTTTGTTTTGCTGGTTTACTGTTGTTTTGGTCTGGGATAATCCTCCAAAATGGTCTAGGTCAAAGCTTTTGATTGATTTGTTTGGTGGCGATCGCCTGCCCCGGAGGACCGCCTCACTAGGCTTTAGGAAAATTTTTCGCTAGAGTAAGTAAAAATACGGGCTTCTTTATTGACTTATATTAGCAAGAAGAGTATATTCTTCCTTGTCTAGTAATAGGAAAGATTCTCATTATTAAAGTCGTATAGGGTGTCTGCCCTAGGGGTCTGTATTATGCAAAGGCTTGGTGAACTTGTGGCAACGGCGGGAATAGTGGCTGTGCCGCTATTGGTTTTTTCGGTAGTGGCGATCGCCCTGGTGATCGAGCGCATGATTTTTTGGTATCGCGTTAATAAACGGCAAACGAAGGTCGCGAAGGATGTTTTAAGGGATTATCGCCATGATCCGGGGTTAGCAAAACAGCGACTCAAGCGTTATCTTCATCTGCCCTTAGCGCGCATTTTTTTGGCGGCGATCGCCCTAGATGATGCGGAACCCGATGAGTTGGAATTAGCCATTAGTGGTGCAATTCAAGCAGAAATCCCCGTCATTAAAAGATTTAGTAATATTTTCGATACGATTATTGCCCTAGCGCCGCTATTGGGTCTATTGGGAACCGTCTTGGGTTTGATTCAATCCTTTGGCTCCATTGATCTCGGCAGCATTGGCGGTGCTGAAAGTGCAGGGGTGACATCGGGTATCAGTGAGGCGTTAACTTCGACGGCCTTTGGGTTGGTTGTGGCTGTATTTACTTTATTTTTTGCGAATATTTGTCGGGGGTTTTATGTGCGGCAGATTGCTCTCTTTCAGGAATACACAGCGGAGTTGGAGCTAGTCCATCGCCGTTATCATCGCCGCACATTAAGGGATGTCGAGCCAGATCAAGTGGGGGCAGACTATGCGACGTTACACCATTAATGAGCCGGATTTGCCTCCCCAAATTAATATTGTGCCGATGATCGATATTATTTTTGCGATTTTGACTTTTTTTATTATGTCAACGCTATTTTTGGGCAGATTTGAGGCATTGAGTGTCAATCTTCCTAAGGCGCAAACGTCCCAACCCCAGGAGTCTGTAAAGGCGACGGTCACGCTGGATGCGGCGGGTCAGGTGTATCTCAACAAAGAATTAGTGGCGATGGATGGGTTTCAGGATGAAATTGTTGCCCTTGCTGAAGTGCATCCCAATTTGGTTGTGGTGCTTAATGCTGATGGACAGGTGACCCATGACAAAGTGATTGCCATCATCGACCAAGTGCGTCAGGTGGAAGGGGCAAGGTTGGCGATCGCCACTAAGCGCCAGTAGGTCATGTCTCGTTTTTCGGTTTAAAGTCAACTATTTTTGAGTATCTATTCAGCAGCCATGAACACATCCGATCTCCTCGAACAGCAGCGACAACGGGATATTAAGCTGCTCAAAATTTTACTGATTAATAGTGCGATCGCCTCCACTGTGTTGCATGGTTGGGTGATGAGTTCGCCCGTCTCGTTTTTCCGCAATATACTCACCGTTGACAGGACTCCAAAAACTTCAGAAATAGAAGAGTTGGAGTTTGTCATTACCGATGTACCAGAGGAAGAAATTGCGCCAGAGGAAGATCGTTTCGAGCCAGAATCCCAAGCGGTTGTCCAAAATTCCCCGTCCGATGTCATCCCCCAAACCACGGCGATCGCCGCGATACCAGAAAAAAATCTCACACCTAAATATGCCCCAACGCCGCAATCAAAAGCGTCTGACTTCGATAATGACGAAGCAGTTGATCCCGCCGCTGCCACAACAACTGGCGATGAAAATGGAGATTTAGAAGCCGGACAAACATCAGGGCAAATGGCCTTTGGTGTAATGGGTCAAGCCGGTGAAGATGACGGTATGGGCTTCGGTCAAGCAACCTCCGGAAATGATCAAACCGACGGCGATCCGAGCGGCACAACCGATGGCATTGGCAGTGGTATCGAGGGGGAAACCAAACCCGGCAATACTTCAACAACAACTGCACCAGCAGCGAAGCCGAATCCGAAAAAAGCTCCGGAATTGACCTGCCTGAGCTGTCCAAAACCTGATTACCAAGGCACAGAAACCGCTGCAAAAGTGGATATGAACATTCGTCCTGACGGCACGGTGGAAGTGCGGCTGCGCCAGTCTAGCGGTGATCCAGCGGTAGATCGACAAACCTTAAAAACGTTGAGCCAATGGCGTTTTGCTCCAGATACTGTGCCGGATAATGGTGTGCGGCGCAATGTGCAGGTGACCTATGAAGAGCAAGGTTCAAAATTTCAGCGGCAAAATGAAATTCGCCGACAACAACAGCAAAATAATCCGCCAGTCGCGCCCAAGCCGGCCCCCGTTGCAAAACCCGTTGTTACTGAGCCGCCGAGCATAAATACGACTGGGGCAACGACTGCTGCTCCCCCATCAACGCCTGAGATTTCTGGGCGATCGCCGTCATCGACACCACCATCCCAGCCAGCCAAGCCACCGGAAACTCCCCCTCAGAATGTCGTAGCCCCAGCCACACAACCCATACCGGCAACAGCACCAGCGCCAGCGCCCATGCCAACTCCAGCACCTCAAGTCACAGCACCAACCCCGTCACCTGTGGCTGCCCCCACGCCTGCACCAGCGCCAAAACCCGCCCCTGTGGCTGCCCCCACGCCTGCGCCAGCGCCAAAACCTGCCCCTGTGGCTGCCCCTACACCTGCGCCAGCGCCAGCACCAGCAGCTGCACCAGCACCTGTTTCTACATCACCGGAGAATTAATCATGTTAAAAACCTATTTTGCCCGGGGCGATCCTACCAGTTCGTAAAATTCTAGTTTTTATCATTTTTTTTGCTGCCAATACTGCCATTCCTTGGTCAAGAACATTGGCAAAGAAAAAGGACAAGCGCCAACTTGCCCTCCTATATCGACATTCACATCGATAGTTTTTATGTTACGTAGCGATTTTGAATCTTGACAATCCCTCGCAATTTTTTTTGATGATTCGCCAGAGGTCGGTGCAAATTAAATTGTTTTTCGAGGCGATCGCCCTTGGATTTCAGACATAGCGATGGCCATAAAAATTATCGAGACATTTATTTCTTTTTTTATAGCTATTTTTTATTCCTATGGTGATTAGTCTTCGGGGCTTTTCCCAGCGTTTTTCGCAAAATCGTAGTGTTACGGTGTTGTGTTTGATGCTCGGTTTGGTCTTTTTCTCTAGCATATTGGCTTTATGCCAAGGGGCTGTTCCACTCAGTACTGGGCAGCTCTGGCAGGCTTTGCAACATCAGGGGGATCCCCTATACCAAACGATTATTTGGGATTTACGGTTGCCGCGCATTGTCGTTGCCTTAGTTGTCGGTGCGGCGCTGGGTCTATCGGGGGCTTTGCTTCAGGGGCTTCTGCGTAATGGTCTCGCTGATCCGTTTATTCTCGGCATTTCGGCTGGGGCGGGTTTGGTGGCGATCGCCTTTATTACCCTCAATGTTTTTGCCGCTTGGATCCCGCTGGGAGCATGGCTGGGCGCTCTAATGACAGCGGTGGTGGTCTACTGCTTGGGTTATGTCGGCGGCAGCTTAGCCGTAGATCGTCTGGTCTTAGCGGGTGTTGCGGTGAGTTCGCTGTTTGGCGCGATTCAAACCACCTTATTACTCATGGCGGATGATGGGCGCATTCAGGCTGCTTTAAATTGGCTTGTCGGCAGTTTAAATGGTCGCGGCTGGAGCGATATTCAGATGGTTGCCCCCTATGTCGGAGTTGCGCTGCTGGTGGGTTGCTTGTTAGGTCGCCCTTTAAATTTGCTCAATCTCGGTGATGATATGGCAGTCGGTTTAGGGATTTCCCTGACCCGCTCCCGCATCATTATCGGCATGACGGCCAGTTTGCTGGCGGCTAGTGCGGTCAGTATTGCGGGGCTAATCGGTTTCGTCGGATTAGTGGTTCCCCACGGCATTCGGTTGTTGGTCGGCTCGGATTATCGTTGGGTGTTGCCCCTATCGACCCTGGCGGGGGCTTGGATGTTGGTGTTGGCGGATTTGCTGTCGCGGTCTGGCACGGTGGAGTTGCCTGTCGGGGCGGTGACGGCTTTACTCGGCTCGCCTTTGTTTATCTTTTTGCTTTATCGTCGGGGTTTGGGAGGTCGTCTATGAGCACTTCAAAAACTTCACCGGAGGCGATCGCCCCCTTGTCCGACCCCCAGCAACGTCCCATACTCGCGGCGAGAAATCTCACGGGTGGCTACAACAAAAAGCCCATTGTGCAGGACATTAATCTCACCGTGCAGCAGGGGGAATGGCTCACTTTAGTGGGAGCAAATGGTTCCGGCAAATCGACATTATTGCGCTTGTTGTGCCGTATTTTGCAACCCCAATCAGGAGTCATTCATCTTGATGGGAAAGCGATTCACCGGCGATCGCCACGCGAAGTTGCCAAAGAGCTCGCCATTTTGCCCCAACAGTCAGCAGTTCCTACGGGATTAACCGTGCGTCAGTTGGTCGGTTTAGGGCGATCGCCCCACCAAGATTGGTGGCAATGGGAGCTAAACTCAGCCGATCAAGCACAAATTAGCTGGGCATTAGAACAAACCAATTTGTCTGACTACGGCGATCGCCCCATCACTGAGCTATCGGGCGGCGAACGGCAACGGGCTTTTCTCGCCTTAGCCCTCGCCCAAGATCCGAAGATTTTGGTATTGGACGAGCCGACCACATTCCTTGATGTGCACTATCAGCTAGAACTTTTAGAACTTCTCAAAACGTTAAACCATGACCAAAACCTCACTGTCATTACCGTGCTCCACGAGCTAAATCTTGCCACCCGTTATAGCGATCGCATCGCCATGATTCGGCAAGGAAAACTTTTTGCCCTCGGTGCACCTGCCGCCGTGGTCACGCCCGAAAATCTCCGTCTCGGCTTCGGTGTAGAAGCAGTGCCCATCAATACCCCTGTGGGTTTGCAGGTCTGTATTCTCTCCCCCGCCTAGGATTAGCGCCAACTAATCTGATTTATTTTCGTTTTCCATTCAACAGAGTTCTTGCAAAAAGTCACTAAACGCTAAATCAATCTCCTTCCTTGGGGAAGGTGCCGAAGGCGGAAGGGATTCTTGCGGTTGCGCCAATCAGCCGCCGAAAACTCGCCCCGAACCTCTCCTAAAAGGAGCTTGAAAGACTGGTGCAAAGGACTAGTTCATTCGACATTCACATTTACAAAATCATGAAATCTTTTTACTCTCGACTCTCCTTGAGCCTCCTTTGTGGTGTACCCATTGTTGCTACGGTTAATGGGGCGATCGCCTCTCCCACCTCTCTGATTGCCCAAGCAGAAAAACGACAAACCGTTACTGCCGTTAGCTTTGAACCTTGGGACGGCGGCTATGAAATTGTCCTAGAGACCAGCGACGGCGAACCCCTGAATATCGATGCCAGCAAATTTCAGCGGGACGGCAATGATTTCATTACCACGATCGAAAATGCCACCCTTGCCTTAGAAACCACAGATAGTTTCGTCGCCGCTAATCCCACCCCAGATATTGCCGAAGTGAGCGTTATCCAGCTTACCAACGATAGCCTCCAAGTGCGCGTCATGGGTATCGATGCGCCCCCCACCACTGAAGTGTCCATCCGGTCTAGCTTTTTAGCCTATGTGCTAAATCCCAGTGATTTGATCATTGCCGACCAAGAGATCACCATTCTCGGCACGCGATCGCCCCGTCCCGTTTCCCTCACACCCAACTCCGTTACCGTTATTGATCGCGATGATATCGACCGCACCTTAAGCCAAGATTTACGAGATTTGACCCGCTATGAACCGAATGTTTCCATCGGTAACGATCGCCGCTACGGCCTCCAAGATGTCCGCATTCGAGGCCTCGGCGGTAACCGTGTGCTGCTGCTCACCGACGGTATCCGCCTACCGACCCAATTTGAATTTGGGACACCCTCCCTCGGTCGAAACTACGTCGATATTGAAAGTCTGCAACAAGTAGAAATCGGTCGTGGCCCCGCCTCTTCCTTATTTGGTAGTGATGCCCTCGGCGGTGTCGTGAATTTTCGGACAATTGAACCAAGGGATCTGCTGAACGATAAACCCGATCAAGACTGGGTCACACGTCTCACCACCAATATTGACAGCGTTGATAAAGGGTGGCTCAATGCCGGAGTTACGGCTTTCCGAGCCGATAACGTTGAGTTTTTATTGGGCTATACCCGCCGCGATGCCTTTGAAGCAAGGGTTCCGGGAGATAATGATTTTGTCGATGATCTTTATACCAATACCAATAATTTCCTTGGCAAAATCAATTTCAACATTAATGAAACCTCAACCCTAGCCTTTACCACCGAAATTTTTGATAGCGATACTAACTACCAAGTCGCGCCCATTATTGCCGCAAACTTAATTGGACCACGGGGCTTTGTGGGCAATGACGAACGCACAGAAACGCAATTTTCCCGTAATCGCTATAGCCTTGCTTATCGCTATAACAGCGAAACGACAGAGGGTTTTCTTGATGCAGCCCAGCTTCAGGTGTATTACCAAGACTCCGGTACCGATGAGTTTCGCTTTCAAGATTTCGTCAGTCCTCTGACTGGCGATCGCCGCACCCGAAACTTAGACAATCGTTTTACCGATGAAATTTTAGGAGCCGATGTACAACTGCAAAGTAGCTTTAACATCGGTAGCGCTGCGAATATTTTGACCTACGGCTTTGATATCTCAAATACCCGGAACGAACGAGTGCGAGACGGTGTAGAACAGATATTTGATGCCGCCGGTAATCTAACTAGCAGCTCCAACCGAGTGGGAGCCGATAATTTTCCCGTTAAGGATTTTCCCGACGCAGAGACCCTACGGTTTGGAATTTTTCTTCAAAACGAGTTAGCACTATCCGATACTTTTACACTGTTGCCGGGGATTCGCTACGACAGTTACAACCTTGATGTCACCTCCGACGAGCTATTTGAAAACAATAGCCCTGAGGCACAAGCCGCTGATTTTAACGATTCGTCTCTCTCACCGAATCTCGGTTTTCTGTGGGAAGCAACGCCCAATGTTGCCCTTGTCGGTCGTTATGCGCGAGGTTTTAGATCGCCGCTCTATAGTGAAATCAATGCGGGTTTTACCAACTTAACAAGTCCCTTTTTCCGGTATCAAACCCTCTCAAACCCTAATCTCAAGCCAGAAACGAGCGACACCTTTGAGCTCGGTATTCGCAGTGCATTTGAGCGGGGAAACTTTAGTCTGACGGGTTTTTATAGTAAATACAATGATTTCATTGAAACCTTTGCGAGCGCTGGCACAAGATTTATCGGTGGTGCTCCAGTCTTTTTATTCCAGTCACAAAATATCAATGATGCCCGTACCTACGGCTTAGAGCTGGCGGGAGAATATCGCTTTAGTGATGAAGACCATGGGTTCAGTGTTTTAGGTAGTTTGGGCTGGACTGTGGGGGATGATCTAGATGCAGATCAACCCCTTGAAAGTGTCGATCCGATTAAGGCGGTGCTTGGGTTGCGCTATCGCGGTAAAGATGATCGTTGGGGGACAGAGCTGGTCACTACTTTTGTGGGCAAACCTCGTCTGCGCGATGATCGCCCGGTGGGTTCCTATAGTCCTGATGCCTATACTGTGGTGGATTTATTAGGCTATTACAACATCACGGAAGACCTAAAGCTAAATCTCGGTATTTTTAATTTGTTTAATACGGAGTATTTCCAATATTCCGATGTGCAACCGCTATTGAATTCCCCAGAACCGGAAGACATTAGTCGTTTTGCGCAGCCCGGCATCAGTTTACGGGCAGGGTTGAGCTGGCAGTTTTAGGATTTCGCGATTTTAAATTATTTACTTTTTCACCCATTGATTTGCTTAGGAGATATTTTTAATGGCTACTCAATTTCGTCACATTATGCTCATGGTTAAGGATGTTGCCGGAGCTGTGAAATTTTACAAAGAAGGTCTCGGTTTACCCGTCAAGGTCGAAACGCCGGGCTGGGCAGAAATCGAGGCAGATGGGGCAACGATCGCCTTTCATGGTGCGAATGAAGCTCCAGAAACGGGTAGTTCGCCCATCTTGAGTTTTACGGTTGATGATGTGCATCAGGCGATCGCCGATCTAGAAGCTCTTGGTGGCAACCTCGAAGGGCGAGTGCGGGAACCCTCTTTCGGGAAAGTTGCAGCAGTGCGCAGTCCCCAAGGACATTTGGTGAGTTTGCTCGAACCCACCCCTAAAGCTGCCGAATAATTATTGATTTTGCTAGCTGAATATAACGACTGAAACACATTCTCTGTAGGGGTTTAGCATGCTAAACCCCTACCAAAAACTAAATTTAGAAAAATTATGTTGCCCCTAAAATCAAAACTCACCATTGGTTTTCTACTGTTTGCCCTAACCGTCGGCTGCGCCCAAGCACCCAATGCCAATATTCCTGTGACCAATGAAACTGCTGAAACAACGGCTACTGCTGAAAACCCGGCTACCAAAACTAAAGTTGTAGCCTTAACTTCCCTTTCAGCCGATATTCTCCACCGCCTAGATGAAGACTCTTTAGTCGGCGTTTCTGGCAGTCGTTTGCTTGCCCAAGATCCAAAGTTTAGTGATCTGCCTAAGGTCAGCGAGGGACGCACGCCACCCAATCTCGAAAAGATTGTTGCCCTCCAACCAGACTTGGTAATCGGCGCAGTGGGCTTCCATGACCAGATCCTCGAAAAGCTCGATGAAGTGGGCATTGAAACGATGGCGGTAGCAGTGCCTGATTGGCGATCGCTGGAAGAGTTGACCCGAACATTAGCTGAAAAAATTGGCGCAGATCCAGAGCCTTTACTCACGGAATATGCCAGTTTCTTACCCGCTGAGCCTCAGGCTACTGATTCGGCGATCGTGCTTGTGAGTAATCAGCCGATTATGGCTCCCAATCGCGATAGTTGGGCGGGTGATCTACTGCAACAGTTTGCGGTGAATAATCTCGTTGCTGAGTTGCAAGGTAACAGTCCTCAGCAGGGTTATATCACGTTGTCCCCGGAAAAAATCCTTGAGGCAAATCCTGAAATGCTATTGCTCGTTGATGTGGGCGATGATTCCCTCGAACAGCTAAAATCTGCGCCTTTTTGGAGTGAGCTAGATGCGGTAAAAAATGACCGTGTTTATACTTTCGATTACTACGGCTTGGTTAATCCCGGCAGTATCGCAGCGATTCAAACAGCAAGTCAAAAATTGCAGGAGCTGAGCACCGCTGTTAATTAAGCTGTTAGTCCTCTGTAAACAATCAGTTGTGGAGCTATTAAGGCATGGTGAAAACCCTCATCCCCATCTTTTTGGTTTCCAATGCCCGCGAATCGGCAAAGTGGTATGCCCGTTTAGGATTTGTCGTAGAAGGGGAACATCAGTTTGAGCCGGGTTTTCCGCTTTATATGTTTTTGCGGTGTGGCGCGATTGGACTGCATTTGTCAGAACATCAGGGAGATGCTCGACCCAATACCCTCGTTTATGGCTATGTCGAAAATCTTGAGGCGATCGCCACCGAATTTGGGGTGGCAATCATCGAGCAACCTTGGGGGAGAGAAGTCCACCTCACTGATCCTGACGGTAACCGTTTACGTCTTGGCGCAAGCTAAACCTCTCAAATTTTAAAACTTACAATTTATTTAGCACTCATCTTTTTTATTTGATTATGACGACGAATACATCACCAGACCTTCAGCAATTATCCTTTCAAGAGGCCATCACCTTTACCCAACAATGGTTGCAACAGGTGGAAGCACAAACCTTGCCAGAGAAACGCATCTTGGCAGATCTGCAAAGTCTGCTGACGAGCCGTAATGGTGTGCGGGGTTTTTTTGTGGCCTATCTCACAGGCAATAGCCCCCTTGCTGATCAGGTTCCCGATACTTTTTTTGAGGCGTTTCGCGCCACAGCATCAGAGATTAGTGAAATTGTCGTGAAAAATTTAGCCATGTCCACGGCAATGGCGATCGCCCACGGACGGAATAATAATCTTGAACAACAGGCGGGTTCCGAACAAGTCCAGCGGCGCTCCATTAACTTATTAAATACATTACTCGACGGCACAGACGACAATCCCTTTGAGCAAGAGAGGCAGGCACTTATTACAGCCATCCAAACAGAAAAAGGCAAGTACGCTACCTTCCACCAAAAATGGGGCTATGACACGGAACAACGCCAAGCGATGCAGGCAGCTCTAGAGGCGATCGCCTAGCCGAGGAATAGATTGGGATATTTTCACTTTTTGTCCGTTAAAGAGGGACACGGAGAGTAAGGGACACGGAGATTGAGTGACACGGAGATTGAGGGACATGGCGATAAAAAAATAAAAACTGAGCAAAAAACATCCAAATCTAACAATTGAAATTGCACAGTTCATTCCTCCCACTTCTCACCCATTCACCGCGTCACCCTGCCCCCTTCTCCCCGTGTCATTTCCCGACTAACCTCGTCTCTACTGTGATGTAGTTGCCATTTCTGCCGACTTCTGAGCCGCTTGATAAATCCGCGAAAATTTAGCGTGAATCAGGGGCGGACGCATCGTAAAGCGAATCTGAAAATAGGGCGCAGCCAAGTCAGAATTTTCCACGACTTTGGCGTAGAAATCATCACCCAATTCTTCAGTCTCTGGCTGTAAAAAGTTCAACTTTAAATTCCACAAAATTTCGGGTCTGGCTGACCCATGGTCGCTTGCTAACTGCAATACTGCTTCTCGTTTTGCTAAGCGAGTGATGTGGGCTGTTTGTCTAGTTTCGACAATATCTTTGCCCTTCAGCACCGAAAATTCGACGGCGATCGCCTCTGGTAGCTCGTAAAACTCTTCAATAATTTCCGGCAACCGTAGATTATATTTACCCCGAATTCCGGCTACCTCATAGATCGTAATGGCTGTCTTTACGCCCTTGGGAGAAACTTGCTGCGTACCACGGATTTCAAGGACATCTTTCAACAATTCATAGGTATGCTCAGAAATTAAAATTTGTCCTCCCGTTGTATAGGATTCGATGCGATAGGTGAGATTCACTTGGCTGCCGACAACGCCATATTTCGCCCGCTTTTCTGAGCCGATATTGCCAACGACCACTTCCCCCGTATTGACCCCGATACCCATTTCAAAGGGCGCTAAACCAAAGGCTGCAATTTTTTCATTCACCGAACCTAAGGCTAGTTGCATGGCAATGGCACAGGCGATCGCCCGTTCAGGATCGTCGGGACGGGGTAACGGCGCACCAAAGAGAACTAAAATACCGTCCCCCATAAACTCATCGATTGTGCCCAGATAATCTGTGATCACATCGGCCATATCACTCAAATATAAATTGAGCAGTTTCACCACTTCTTCCGGATCGAGACGCTCGGAAATTCCCGTAAAACCCCGTAGATCCGACGTGAGAATAGTAATCGTTCTGCGCTCGCCCCCCAGCCTTAAACCCTCTGGACTTTCAAGCAGTGTGGCAACAATTTCATTACTGAGATAACGCCCAAAAGTATTGCGAATTTCCCCCGCAGAGCGCGCAATATAGGCCGTAATGGCGATCGCCGATAGAGACAAACCAAGACCCGGCGCAATCACAGGGAGCCACAAACCCGACACAATTGCGCCATAGGTACTGCCCACCAAAATAACAACCATTATCCCCAAACCCACGAGCCGTTCCCATGACCAAGCCTTACCCTGTCCCGTATTCCGCAGACCCCATGCCAGCGAGGCTCCGACCCCAGTCCAAAATAAAATCCAGAGATTTTCTTGCCACTCAGACCAACTGCGCATCAATGGGCGACCATCCAACACCGCACTTAAAATTTGGCTCGTCATATGGGCATGAATTTCCACCCCCGGCATGCGCTCCTTAGCAGACAGCGTGTAGGGTACAGGAAATAGATCTTTGTTCACCTCCGTGACATCACCAATGAGAACGATGCGATCGCTGAATAAATGGGGGTCAACTTTATCAGACAACACATCCGCCATGGAAACCTGGTCAAACGCATTAGTTGCACCACGGTAATTAATTAAAATCTGATAGCCACCATTATCAATACCGATATAGGCACCACTATTGGGGTATAAAGGCTCTAAAATAACATCGCCAAACTGATACCAACCTGTCCCTGCCGCCGCACCGATGGACACCCCGTCCTGCTCTAAATATAGACCGGCCAACAGGAGACTGAGGGCATAATGGTCTTGTCCCGTATCATCATCAATGGCGAGAAGAGAACGCCGGATGCGGGCATCAGAATCGGTGACTAAATCATTAAACCCAATTTGATTTTTCTCAGCAAGGGCTTCGGGGGGCGGCACAGTTTCGGCAGGGGTTTCGCCGACCATTTTTTCAATGCCATAGATATTGTCATATTTCTGAAAAATTGCCACAAGGTCGTCGTGACCCGGATCCACAGGCACATCACGATAAATATCTAGACCAATGAGGCGCGGTTCCATCGTCTGCAACTTTGCTAATAATTCGGCAAAAACTGCGTCGGATTGGGTGGTGTTACCGGCTTCAATACCGACAATGACGATACGCTCATCGGGAGGTTCGGGAGGCTGCCAGCGCACAAACTGATCGTAGGCTGCTAGCTCAACAAATTCGAGGAAACCACTCAGGCGCAGTAACCAAACTAATGTGGCAATGGTTGGCGTTGTTACGAGAACACCGCGCCAATTCCAACTAAATTCTTTAAGGCGTTGCCACACAGGAAATTACTCAATGTGAAAGAAATAGATGCTGCTGTTGTTTCCCTGAATCGCTGGACAAAATCAGGATTGTTAAAGGTCAATCTCTGTTTCTAGATCCGCAAGGGATGGATAAGATGACCTCAATTGTATCGGGGTCAAGGTAATTCGTGGTTATTTCAGTACGTGACTTTTTTTGGCTTTGATCTCGGCACTAAACAATTAGTCGAGTTTTCCTAAATCCTGCCAGGTGGCGATCGCCGTTTCTGACCAGAGCCAGTTTTGACTGAGGGCTTCGATACTCACACCTTCGGGGTCCGTACTATAGGCGCTATCTCGTAGTTTCACCGCTTTACCCTCTAAATTTTGCTGGGCTTCCCCAGACTGGGTTTGGGCATTTTGATAAAGGGTTAAGGCTAAGCCTGCATAGGCCTGTGCTAGGAGTGGCGGATCGGATGTGGATTGGTTGATGACCTCTGTCCAGGTTTGGGCGGCTGCGTCATATTTTGCCGCGGCATAGTCGGCAAAACCGGCTGCATGGAGGTAGTAGGGTTGTTGTGGATCATTGTCGTAGGCTGTTGACCAAAAGCGTCGCACATCGTCAAGGCTGGCACCGTCGGCATTATCTAGTGAGTCTTTCAAAATAAGCTGCCAAGCGTAGCGACCCCTCAAAAAATTGTATTGGGCAAAGTCAACGCTGTCGGTATTGGCAATTTCGTAGAGTACTGACCGGGCTTGGGGTAATGCCTGTTGATCGAGAAGGTGGGTTGTAATGCGATAAAGCAGCGACCAGTCACCCTGTCGTTGGCGTGCCAGTTCTAGTAGTGTCTCGTTACTGAAATTTGCGAGTTCGACATTTTCTGATCTGGGAATCGAGGTTGTTTGGAGGGGCACTTGTAGGGAGCGCTGCTGGAGATTTTGCCACAACAGACTGCCACCTAGGGCGATCGCCGCCGTGAGACCCAGGGCTACTTGCCAAGGATAGCGCCGGACAAACTGTGTGGCCTGGCCACGGGGAGCGATGACTAAGCCTTTAGGTTGATTTGGAGTGTGGGGCTGGGGTTGTTTATCTTCTTTGATGTCTTGGATATCAGAACTAATTTCCGCCAAAATATTTTTTATAAAGGCGGTTTCTTCCCCGGTGTCCGAGGGTAGCTGATTGGGAGGCGCAAAGAGGGACTCATCGGATTCATCCGCAAGGAAATCACTATCGGAGACTGTCAAGTCGGCGATCGCCAAGCGTGCCTCATCTTCCGGGGACAAAGTCGCCAGCTCAAAATCCGAAATGTGCATCAACTCCGCCAACCCCTCACGATTTAGAGGACGATGTTGCAACAGACCATGGAAAGTCGGATTCATATAAAGCACAGGCAAGGCCCAGTACAACTGGTGGGAACCATAGGCCGAAATGAGACCCTGCCGCACCCGCCCCAAACTAAAATCGATGGGATACCCTTGGTGCAAATTACGATAAAGCAACCGCGTAAAGGTGAGAGCCACTTGATCTGGAATTTGGGCAGACATGGCCAACACAGCCGGGATGCCTCGTCGTACCAGTGCCTGAGCTAAATTATTTTCTGTGGTGCTTTCAGCTTGATAGTTGGCGATGCCATCTGCCCCATGGCAGGAATTAAATAATGCAAATTGCACACCATTATTCGCCAGTAGCCCAGCTAGATCGTCCCCGGCGACGGATTCAGTCAGACCCGTTTCGCGATTAACCAAATAAATATCGCCACCGGAATTCCCTAAATTACTATGGCCTGCATAGTGGAAAACCTGATACTGCCCTTGCTCAAGAATTTCTGTCAGTTCTTGTCGGCCCGGATTATCCAGAATCGTCACTTCTAAAGGTGGCGTGCCGGGTACTGTTTCTTTATCCAGTTCACTTTGTAAATGGGCTGCCTCTTGGCGCAATTCCAAACGATCTTGATCGGCCGGGCTAGCGAGCACCATTAAAATTTTCAGGGTTTGTTCTGCCACATCATCCATGGACGGTGAGTCTGGCAAGCCTTGGATTTTGCTGTTGTAGCGAGAAAAGCTCGTTTCAATGCCCGTCGTTAAACTTTCAATTTCACCATCGGTGGTGTCGATACTATTAATCACTTCCCAAGGCAAACTAAACAGACGGGTTTCTTTAAACCCTAGTCGCAGCCGTAAAATGCGGTTTTGATTGTGGGCGATCGCCTGTGCCTTACTCCAACTATCACGCAAACTACCAAAAAATAACGCTTGGTGGAGCTGCTGCCCAAACTCCATTAACGTAGTCGCCACCGCTGGCACTTCCGTCATACTTAGCGAAGCCAAATCCGTATCCGGTGTTACTAAACGATTTTGTGCACTGAGGCGACCCGTCCCCTGTAATAGGCGCGATAGGGGATCGCTCATCAAATTTTGAGCAGTGGTAAGCCAATGTTCGACATCCCATTGCACCTGTTCCTCTGCTACGGGAACACCAGCCGCCATATTTTCTGTGCGGAGTAGATAACGATCCTCTCCCAGATGTGTAATTGAAAGTTGGAAGTCTTGGAACATGCTGGCTTACGGGTTTAACTGTGCGAACACCTCACACCTATTGATAACACTTGTCGGAAAAATGTTTCCACTCTTGTCGCTACACTTAATCCCCAAACCTCAGTCTTTACAGAGTCTTTAATATTGTCCCCCAAAAAATGCTCAAATCTAAACAGAAATCACACACAAATGATCCGGATAGGCAAACTGAATCTAATTGAAAGCGATCACTAAAGGCGATCGCCACAGGCCTTTTGATCTTTATCAAACCCTCACAATGCTCAACCATAAAATATCCGGACTTCATGTGTTCCATTGGAAGAACTTGTTGCAGTGTCAAAATTACGACCTGCATTGCCAAATTAGTGACCCGTAAAATCCTAAAGCCTACTGTAATAAACATCACAAAAAAAAGCAGATTTCTACGCGCAATTTTTCACCTGATAGGGAACATCTTTCACCTTTAATTCAGTCACTAAAAGCTAACCGCTTAAAAGTGATACTGAAAAAAATATCAACACACTGCGACAATGATTCTTTTTTTGGAGACTTAAATCTATGCAACTTTTAGAAGCTTTTAGACATTTCCTTTTTCCCTTTGATCAAGAAATTCTTGAAACACCGACCGTCAGTGAAAAAACACGACAGTGCAGTGGTAAGACAACCAAAAGTCTACAGGAAAAAGGCGAAAAGTCACGCGAATTCATTGCTTTAGACGGTTTTTTGTATCTAAATAATCTTTAAAAATTGTCTGCCTAAATCGATAAATCATGAAACCCATAGTCCCTAGCCCAGCTCTTGTAATTTATTAACCAGATCATCTTGAGCAATGACATAAACACCACGAATCTTTTTCTGGGAAACGGCTAATTGTGCCCGGGTAAAAACGAGAATTGGGGTGACAAAATCCCACTGTTTTTTGTCTCGCACCTGGAGGGCTTGCTTCATCACAATCTGCAAAAAATCTTTCTTAAAGGGATAGATGGTTCGCCCCATGCGACGGTGGAGACGGTGATCTTGAAAAATAACGGTTCCTTTGTGGGATTTGACATCAATCACGTAGGTCTTTTTCCGCGGTGAAACACAGATGACATCGGCATCTCCCAAGCCCTGGTCTAATCTCATGCCGTACTGAAATTCCCAGCCTTTTGGTTCTAGGGTCTGTAAAACTTCGGCCACTTGTTCTTCTGCCCTCGCGCCTAGATCGGCACGGTCGGCGGCTTCCCATAGATCGAGCCCCCGGAAGACAAAGGCAATGGCTCCAAAAACGGCGATCGCCACAAGGGAAATGGCAATCACAAAACCTAGTTGTAGTGCCAAAATCGGAAACATAAACACGACTAGCAGCGGCAACATCAATGCCCCAAAAAACGCACGCCAAGATTGCCAGCGCCGTCGCTTTGCCATTTGGCGCACATTTTGTCCCGCTTTACTGGAGAAGGCAACCATACATTAGCCTGTCGTGAATTGGTGTGCTGCGCTCGTCTGAGTGGAAGAAGTTTGTATCATAGGACAGGGATTACTCCCCATACCTAAATTATTATCTTGCACCTAATCTATGATGGAAAAACCAGCCCAAACGGACTATCCGATCCATGATTTGCTCCGTCAACGCTACAGTACGCTTGCTTTTGATGGCGATCGCCCTGTAGAAGCTGACAAACTTGGGAGTCTCCTCGAAGCGGCACGTTGGGCTGCCTCGTGCTTTAACGAACAACCTTGGCGATTTATTGTGGCAACCAAGCGTCATGCTGCGGCCTACCAGAAATTGCTAAATTGCATCGTTGAGGGGAATCAAGTCTGGGCAAAAAATGCCGATATCCTAATGATTTCCGTCGGAAAACAGCGATTTACTCGCAATGATAACCCGAATCCCTATGGAATGTACGATGTGGGTCAAGCCCTAGCGAACCTAACCCTCCAAGCGGAGGCCATGGGACTACGGGTTCATCAGATGGGTGGCTTCGACAAAGATAAAGCTCGCGAGGTTTATGGAATCCCTGTTGGGTTTGAGCCTGCTGCTGCTGTGGCCATCGGTTATCCTGGTGAGCTTGGCAGTCTTGATAATGAAGCTTTACGGGAGCGGGAAGCGTCACCACGGGTTCGTAAACCTTTATCCGACATCGTGTTCGGCGATCGCTGGGAACAGAGCTACAGCCTGCTCGAATAGGACTCAGAGCAGAGCCATGGGCACTATCCTAAAGATTTGTGATCAAAGATGTGCCATCAATGTCAATCTTGGTCAGTCTTACTAACCACGACAATCGTTTCTGAAAAATATAGTGATAGTGCCGACTTTTCGAGGTGATTTTGCACAAATATTCCACCTCCTAATTTCGCTTGTTGTGTGGTCTAGAAGTCGTTGCATCAACCTATGTATTCTCTGTCTAACCCATCACTGTTCTTAGGCTTTTAGAGCGTACTGACCTTAAGTGTTGAAGTATTTAGCAACGGGATGGTAAGTGATAATGGCAGACGTGGATTGTTCGGGATAAATCTGCTCGCTTTCGTCCATGTACATATTAATGCGGTCAACCTTTAGTAGCTCTAACTGGGTGTATTGGTCTTGGATATTGGGACAAGCGGGATAGCCAAAACTATAGCGAGACCCTTGGTATCTTTGGCGCAACATATCTTTGATATTGTCTGGTTCTAGATCGCCATAGCCTAACTCTCGACGGACTTTGGCATGACCCCATTCTGCTAGGGCTTCGGCAGTTTGGACGGCTAATCCATGGTAGTAAAGGTAATCGGTGTATTCGTCATTATCAAAGAGTTTCTTGGCATATTCGGTGGCAATTTCACCAACGGTCACGGCCTGCATCGGAAAGACATCCACATGACCGGAATCTACGCCGGCAAAAAAGTCGGCAATACATAGTCGTCTGCCGGATTTTTGGCGGGGAAAATCAAATTTCGCCACCTGCTCTAGGGTTCCGTCCGCTGCATATTTATCGGCATCGTAAATAATCAAACTATTTTCTTGGGACTGACAGGGAAAATAACCATAAATAAGGGTTGGGTGGAGGAGGTTTTCGGCGATCGCCCGTTGCTTCCATTGTTCTAAGAGAGGATAGATTTCATCAGCAATAAATTTGTCATACTCTTCCTTCGTTTGGTTTTTCTTCTTACGGAATTGCCACTGACCGACAATTAAAGCTTGTAAGTCTAAATACCAAAACAACTCTTTCAAATCGAGATCTGCCGAAGTTAAAACCTTTGTGCCCCAGAATGGTGGCGTGGGACGCTCAATATCTGGATCGACAGCTTCGGAACGGCGGGTATCAATAATCTCTGGTTCTTCTGGTTTTGCCTCAACTGCGGCGACGGCAACAGACCCATTGGTTTCGGCATGGCCATTGCTAGCATTTTCGTCGTACTCATCGAGGAAGCCTTTGAGATCGTCCCAATTTTCCGCAGATTTGGCGGGCATGAGCTTATCCATAAAGTGCAAATCGGCAAAGGCATCGCGGCCATAGATTACTTGGCCTTTGTAGGTATTTTGACAGTCTTGATTGACAAATTTTGGGGTTAACGCCGCACCACCAAGAATCACAGGCACGGTAATGCCACGCTCGTTAAAAGTAGCTAAATTATCTTTCATGAAAGCGGTCGATTTCACTAACAAACCACTCATGGCAATGCAGTCTGGCTGATGTTCTTCGTAGGCTTGAATGATATTTTCAACGGGTTGTTTGATGCCAAGGTTTACGACGTTGTAGCCATTATTAGAAAGAATGATGTCGACTAGGTTTTTACCGATGTCATGGACATCACCTTTTACGGTTGCAATGACAAATGTTCCTTTGCCGCGATCATCGCCTTCTTCTTTGTCCATAAAGGGTTCGAGGAATGCCACTGCGGCTTTCATGGTTTGGGCAGACTGGAGCACGAAGGGTAATTGCATTTGCCCAGATCCAAATAGTTCGCCGACAACTTTCATGCCATCAAGTAGGAAAATATTAATGATGTCGAGGGGCGGATGATTTTCTAATGCTTCTTTTAGGGCATCTTCTAAACCTAATCTTTCGCCATCAATAATGTGTTGTTTTAAACGCTCATTAATGGGGAGATTTTTATCGATGGCTTCGGATTTCTTGGCCTTTTTTCCTGCAAATAATTCTGTTAGTTTGGTCAGGGGATCGTAGATGCAAATATCACCGTCAAATTCCCGGTGATCGCCGATCAGATCACGACAAACTTTTTGGTGCTCTTCACTGATCTTTGATAGGGGAAGAATCTTGCTGGCACTAACAATGGCCGCATCCATGCCCACTTGCATACATTCATGGAGAAAGACCGAATTGAGCACTTGACGGGAAGCGGCGTTTAGACCAAAGGAAATATTAGAAACACCCAAAATGATATGACAATCGGGCAACTCATCGCGGATCTGTTTGATGGCATCAACGGTTGCTTTACCATTCAGGCGATCTTCTTCAATACCGGTGGAAATAGGCAATGCTAGGGGATCAAAAAAGATTTCATGGGCAGGAATGCCATACTCCAAACAAGCATCATAGGCACGTTTGGCAATTTCAAATTTTTTCGCCGCTGTCCGCGCCATACCCTCTTCATCAATGGTGCCAATCACCACACCCGCACCATATTTTTTGGCGAGGGAAAGCACCTTATAAAAACGTTCTTCGCCATCTTCATAGTTAGTGGAGTTGAGGATACATTTTCCCCCTGCCACCTTGAGGCCGGCCTCCATTTTTTCCCACTCGGTGGAGTCGAGCATCAAGGGTAATGTGATGTTATTAACCAGTCGCGAAGTTAGCTCGTGCATATCCCGCACACCATCGCGACCCACATAGTCAACGTTCACATCAAGGACATGGGCTCCTTCTTTCACTTGGGATTTGGCAAGGGAAATGAGGCTATCCCAGTTTTCTTCATTGAGTAGCGTGCGGCATTTTTTGGAACCGCTGGCATTTAACCGCTCACCAACAATCAAGAAAGAATTGTCTTGGATATAGGGCTGGGTGCTATAAATGGATGCTGCTGATGGTTCGTAGGTTGACTGGCGTTCTTTGGGTTTGAGTTCAGAGGCCAGTTCGGTTAGGGCTTTAATGTGGTCGGGACGAGTGCCGCAACAACCACCAATCACCTGTACTCCAAGGTCTTCGATGAAGTGCATCATCGCCATTTTCATTTCGAGGGCCGTCAGTTTGTAGTGGGCTTGGCCGCCAATGTTTTCCGGCAAACCGGCATTGGGAATGCAGGAAACAATGAAAGGGGAATGTTCTGATAAATATTTGATGTGCTCTTTCATCAGGTCGGGGCCGGTGGCACAGTTCAGACCCAAAATGTCGATTTTGTAGGGTTCGAGGATCGCCACTGCTGCTGATATCTCTGTACCGACAAGCATTGTGCCCATGGTTTCCATTGTCACTGAGACCATTATCGGCAGGCGATCGCCTTTTTTCTCAAAAGTCTTTTCAATACCATTTAGAGCCGCTTTAATTTGCAACACATCTTGGCAAGTTTCGACGAGCATCAGATCAACGCCGCCATCGTAAAGACCCTCTGCCTGTTCTGCAAAGGCATTTTCGAGGGAATCGTAATCGATATGTCCCAAGCTGGGCAACTTTGTGCCGGGGCCAATGGAGCCTGCTACAAAACGAGGCTTTTCAGGGGTGGAAAATTCTGCTGTGACGGATTTTGCTAGCTCTGCGGCTTTTTTGTTGAGTTCGTAGGCTTGATCGGCGAGATCATATTCTGCAAGAACGATAGATGTACCACCAAAGGTATCGGTCTCAATGACATCTGCCCCGGCTTCGAGGAAACCGCGATGGACGATCGCCACGGCTTCGGGCTTCGTTTCGACAAGATATTCGTTACAGCCTTCATACTCCGCGCCACCAAAATCCTCGGCAGTGAGATTCTGCACTTGAAGATTTGTTCCCATTGCACCATCAAATACGAGGACGGGACGTTCGGGACTATTGAGGCGATCGAGAAAAGCACTTTTCATAGATTGTTTCGAGGGACTGGAACAAAGCAAGCTAAGTTCATTATTTTAGCGTGAACCCTTAACCAAAACTTTAGAAATACTCGATATCGATATATTTGGGTTATTGGGGGGCGATCGCCGCTATCTTTTGCTGGCTAGATAGAATAGACGAGACGAATTCTTTCAGCGCAGGAGCCGTGTGTGATGGTTGCAACTTCAGCAAAACGCTACAGCTTTGAAGAATATTGCCAATACGACGATGGCACAAATACCCGCTACGAACTCGAACATGGACAACTAATTGCAATGACACCACCGAAAGGGCTGCATTTTTTGATTGCGCAACGTTTAGAACGTCTTTTTACGGCACAACTCCAGCAGCGCGAGGAATCTTGGGTCTGCTTGAAGGAAGCTGGTTTAAGAACAACAGAACGAAAATCCCGGATGCCAGATTTGATGGTAATTGAGGAAAAATACTTTATGGAGTTGTTAGATGAAGCTTTAATTTTCGAAAAGTCACCTCTCGTTGCTGTTGAAATTGTTAGTCCAGAATCGGCCACACGGGATTACCGTTACAAGCGGTCGGAATATGCGGCGATCGCCGTCCCAGAATATTGGATTGTTGACCCACAAGAAGAGAAAGTAACAGTCTTGATTTTTAATGAAGGTCTTTACGATGAAACTGTTTTTAGCGGGATAGAAAAAATCATCTCACCTCAATTTCCGGGATTGGATATTTCGCCTCAAGAATTATTTGAGCTTCCTTAAAATCACTTTTTATTTTCAGATTAGGCGTAGCCAACTAAATAGTTCTGTCGCTGTCAGTTGCCAATTCTCGAGGATAGATAGTGTGGGCAATGTAGCGTCTTGTTCTTTGAACTCAGCAAGTTTGTCAGAATGAAACACTGTCACGGAATAGTCATCAGGGGCGATTAACCAGCCTAGTTTTGAACCTTGTTGTATGGAAAAAAGGATTTTCTCGATGACGCGCGGTGGACTTTGTTCTGGAGACAAAATTTCAATAACCCAATCGGGGGCAACAGTGAAGCGATTTTGGATTTCGCCATTGTTGTCTACAGGAATATTTGCCCACTCGAATACAGCGATATCTGGCACAAGAGATCTTTCGCTAAAGGTGCAACGAAGTTCAGGGAATGCATAGGCTAATTTTTCGGGTTGTCCTATGCGATTAATCTCGGTGACGAGACGACCTTGTAATGTGCTGTGTTTTCCTTGGGGCATCGGCTTTTGATAAACATTCCCGTTGATATATTCGCTAGCGGGTTTTGTTTCAGGCAATGCCAAAAACTCAGATAAGGAATACTGCTGGGATGTTACGGCGACTGTTGCCATCAGATTTTTCCATCAACCACGCAACCATTGTAATCATTCTCGTAGGGGCGTTATCGCGATGCGCCCTCTATTCGTTGAGTTGGGAATCTCATTCACTAATCGCTGGGGCATAGTTTTCGAGCCAGATACGCAACAGCTCAACTGTGATTTGCCAGCGGGGTTCTTCGTCATCACTAGAAATGTCGTGGATGACATCATGTTTCGCCAGCATTTTTAGGGCAGGTTTGAGGATGTCTGCATCTAAAGGAAGCAACTCTAAAAGTTCGGCGGTGCTTAAGCCATCGGTGTAAACAGCAAGGGTTTTAATAATCTGTTGTTGTCCGGCAGTATCTTGAGAAGCTTGTCGCCAAACACCATCAAAGTAGTAGCGTCCTTTCCGGAAAAAGTCCTCGGTGATAATGGCTTCAACATCTTCGGTGGTTAGGAGGTTATCGCGCTGTCTACCTTGCTCAAAGACATAATCGTTATAGCGGCGCACAAGCTGGAAACCAATGAGCTGCACAAGATAGGGTTGCCCAAAGGTGAGGTCATAAATGCGTTGGAGGGCGGCGGGTTCATAGTCGAGGGGAAAGTCTTCGGTGGGGCTAACAAGCAGTTGGAAGGTTGCCTCACGATTCAGGAAACTCACACGAATCGGGATGACGCTGGCGAAGAAAGGCTGGAAATAATCAGCGGTCATTTCCTCTAGGGTATGCAGTCCGGCAAAGGCAAAGGCAAGTTTTGGACTCATCTGCACCAGTCCACGCAAGTATCCCAGAAATTCTTTGGAGATTTGGCCTTTCTCAATGAGGTCTTCGAGGATTTCAAATTCATCAAGGGCAATAATCAGGCGATCACCCTCCATTTCTGCCAGCACTTTTTTTAGGTATCTTTCAAAGTTGCGTTTAGGGAGTTTGAGTAAATCGTCATCGCTGGGAGGTTCGATATCTGTGGCGATCGCAATTTCATCGCTGAGGGCAATGAGCACTTCGCCCACTCCTTCCTCAACTTCGCCGAGGCGTTGCAGGTTGATGTAGATGACTTTCCCTGTGGAACCGATATGGCTGGTGGCGTTACGGAGGATGGAGGTTTTACCCATGCGGCGGTGTCCGTACAAAACAATGGATTGGCGAGTTTTATTGGTAATCCACAGTTCTTCGAGTTGACGCATAATGTCATCACGTCCGGCAAAGTTCTGACCAATCACGGGATCGCCAATGACATAGGGATTTTCGACGGGTTGGGTGATTTCTGCGCTACCGATTTCTAGGGCGAGGGGTTCGATGGCAGCTTTCCATGTTTGGGCAATGTCAACGATTAAGCCTCGTTCTGCTGTGGGGAGTTGATCTTGGGTTTGAATGATTTTGGTGAGTTCACCGATTGCACGGTTTAGAGCAAGGGAGCGGGTTTGCTTGGCAATGCTGTGGAGGAAAGATTGAGTATCTTGAATGACTCGTTCAAAGCCTGAAATTGCTTGCCAAGTGATCGGTCGAAAACAAGTTTTTATTTGGAAAGACTGTAATTTTACTTGTTCAATATCTTCAGCTATATTCGCTTGTTGACAGAGCGAAATATTATAAGCAAGTTGATACATTTCCTCACCATGGGCAATCGAACGGAGAGTTTTAAATATTTCAGCTGCACAAGCCGCTTTTTTCTCATGGAGATAAACAAATCCCAATGCCACAAAACTATGCAGAGAATCCTCACGGTAAACTTTCAGTTTCAAAACATTAGAATTTTGAATTAGACTGTCAGTTTGAATTTCAAAAAAGAGAATAAACCCTGCAAAAATCTGAGTTAAAAGTGCAGGGTATAGATCAAAAAAGCAGAATTCAAGAACATCAAAATACTTGATATTATCTGACAGATAAGATATTTTCTTTATAATTTGATCTTTATGGACTTTTTTAAGAGTTTCATTTAGAGCTTCGACACATGGAATAAACTGATATGAGAAGGTCAGTAGTTGGTTTATATTGTCAATTCCTGTCGTGAAATCTTTTTCCAGCCAATATTGAATTATTTTTTGAAGAGTTAGAATTGGTATAAACGAAGTATTTACGTAAGATTTACTGAATTGCTTCTTCTGTAATATTTCTAAATTTGTAAGAAGCCAACTATCAAATCGACATCTCGCTAATACGGATAATATTCCACTTGATACACCACAAAAAAAAGCTACTCTAAAGCCATGTTGAAGACCAATAGAAAAGCCAACTGTAGACCCAATAATAAATGCGCCAGATAAACTTCTTAACGAATCAATCAAAACACCTTGATACCTATTGAATACCCCTCGGGCAATACCAAGAGTTACACCCAAAATACCTCCAAGAATCAATGAAAGTTTTAATATAACCTGTTCATCTATTTTTGCGTCTATAAAGCCTCCTACTGCACTAGAAGAAATGCTAACTACAATACATATAATAGTTCCTGACTCTACCGATTTTCTTGTATAAAAAAGATATCCTATTAATATTGAAAAAAACACACAAAATAAGGCGTTATACTCATTGTTTTGAAAGCCTATTAATCTCAGGGCTAAGAATGTTATCAATGCCAATACTAATCCGAGTGTTAGACCTTGGCTAAAAAGTCTTTTTTTTGATATTGGAGAAGGAAATTTTTGAGAGTATAAAATTAGCGCCTGCGGAAAGTAAAATACCCAGTACAGCAGCCGAAGGTAGTCCAGTGGGTTCCAGAGTTGTAGGGGACGGTTAAGCTTTGGGGCAAGGTCTAGCTTTGGGACAGGAGAGTTGTCAGTCATCAGTTATCCTCCCGTCCTTCCTTGGGGAAGCTTTTCGTATGAGGAAGGGGTTTTTCGATAGGTTGCGCCACCCACGAGGAACCCACCCCTAGCCCATCCCAAGAGGGGAATATTGACCACAGACTAACCATTTGTCCAATCCCCCAGCAGCAACCCTTCAATATTTTCAAAATGTCGCGTGTTCGCCGTCACCAAAACATCACCCCGCGCCTTTGCCACCGCCGCAATCAACACATCATTGGGCTGACTCGGTTTACCAATACGTCGTAATTGCCCTTGAATCTTGCCAAACTCTAGTGCTGCCGCTTCATCAAAATCAATCACTGGCACTAACTGTAAAAAAGTCTCTAAAATCTCTAAATTTCTCTGACGTTGTTGCGAACAATAAACCCCGGCATAAATCTCCGCCAAAACCACAGTAGACAAATAACATTCTAAAAAATGGCGATTTACCAACTTCATGACGCTAGCGTTACCCTTCGTAAAAGCCACATAGATGTTGGTATCCAGCAAGTACATTAAGCAGACTGTTCCATCACGTCATCACCCCACGAAGCCTGTAGCTCCTCAAAAGCCTGTCGTTTTTCTGCTTCGAGCATTTCTAGCGTATCGATTAAATCTTGCTTTTCTTCCATCGGTATTGCCAGCAGACGCTCCAAACTCTTCCGGCGTGTGGCTTCATCTAGCTTAGAAGCATCAGGGATTTCATAGACTTTTTCTAGACCATCATGGCGATCGCCCTCGTAGAAAGTATCAAGAATTTTGCCGTTGCGAGTAATTGTAATTTTCATAAAACATTCGCCAATTTATCTTGAAGTCCCCTTTACAAAGGGGGATTTAGGGGGATCTCTCGTTAGGATGCGAAACCTACTGAGGCTCCCTCCGCCTTCGGCACCTCTCTTATTAAGCTATCCATTACGCAAAAGTCGCTGTAAAGGTTTAAAGAAGGAGCTTTGAAGC
>NZ_MRBY01000035.1 GCF_001904615.1 [Limnothrix rosea] IAM M-220 | reverse complement strand
AATGTTCCCGTGTCTTCAAGGCATTCGGATAACTCCTTAACCCGAACTGACGTTAATTAAAATCGTTTTTCCCTGATGTCGTTGAGTTCAATGATTTTTAAAAAATTTACAGATTAATATCTCCCCCCACAACAAGAGACTAGGGATCTATAGCCAAAGCCATCAAAGTTAAGACACCTCATAGACTTTAAAACCTTATCCTGTCGAGGTTTAACACATTAACCCCCTAGTTATCTTGCCGACTATGGCCATACAATTTGATGAAATAATTTTGTCACCGTTGCTGCCGAGAGACTTGTTAAGATTGTGCTTCCGAATCAGTTTTAGCAACAGCCTTCATCCTTCCTTGGGGATAGTGCTCAAAGGAAAGTATTTAATTCTGATGCAAAATGTCTATATACTGACTGACCGCTGATTACGCTGCGTCAATTTCTTTCAAAATTTCAATAGACATCTGACAAAGTTCTGCATGACAGTGACCGTTGGAGGCCATAATACCGCCCCATTTTTTTACGTCACCTTGGTTGTAAAGTACTTCGTTGCCTTCAAAGTAGCTAAACTTGCCACCCGCTTCAGTCAAAATTAATTCTGGCGCTGCAAAATCCCAATCCTTCGCCGCCGATTTCCCTGAAACGGAAATGTAAACATCGGATTGTTGTTCGAGAATTGTTGCAATTTTACAGCCAACGCTACCGACGTAATTGCGATCTTTAAAAGGTAGGCGATTGAGTAAGTCTTGGAACCGCTGATCACGGTGAGTACGGCTAGCGACCAATAATAGTTCTTCTGGTTTATTGCGTTCCGAGACTCGAATCGGTGTGACTGTGCCGTCACGGGTCTCCACGAAAGTACCATTACCCTTTAGCGCAAAATAAAGCTTCTCGGCTTCGGGAATCACGACTACGCCAATCACGGGACGACCTTCATGGGTGAGGCAAATGTGCACTGCATACTCGCCAGTTTGATCGATAAAATCACGGGTTCCGTCTAAGGGATCAATAATCCAAACCCATGGGTGCTCAACCTTAATGCCGTCGTAGGTTTCTTCACTGAGATAGGCAAAGTCTTCTGTGCCGAGCTTGGCATGGAAATTTTCGATAATGTAGTCGTTTGCTGCGATGTCTGCTTTGGTGACGGGGCCATCAGCTTTATTCGAAATATCTTTTATATCGCCTTTGTAATGGCGACGCAATATGTCTCCAGCTCCCCAGCCAATCTCGCGGGCGATCGCCAAAACGGCTTCTAAACGTTGTTGATTCATTTTTTTTGTGGGTTAAACCTAAACCTATAAAAATTCAAAACTATCCATGGACGATCCGCTTAGCTATTCACAGCATCAATGTCCCCATCCGCATCCTTCGCTTTTTGTTTGAGCAGAGGGAAAGCAATCACATCACGGATACTTTCAGAATTCGTCAAAAGCATCACAAGACGATCAATCCCGATGCCTAAACCCACTGTGGGCGGCATGCCATATTCGAGAGCCGTGACAAAATCTTCGTCCACATCACAGGCTTCCACATCCCCCGCCGCTTTTTTAGCCGCCTGAGCTTCCAAACGTTGCCGCTGATCAATCGGATCTGTCAACTCAGAAAAACCATTGGCCAGCTCACGACCCACCACAAATAATTCAAAACGCTCGGTCAAGCCCTGCTTATCACGGTGGGGCTTAGCGAGGGGCGAAACCTCAACGGGATATTCCGTCACAAAGGTCGGCTGAATCAGCGTTTCTTCAACTTTTTGCTCAAAGGCTTCATTTAGAAGTTGACCAAGACTATTGACCTGCTCCGGAATCCCGATCCCGGCTTTCTCTGCTGCGTTTGCCGCGGCTTCAAAATCATCAAAGGCAAGAAAATCGACACCCGTGGCCGCTTGTACAAGATTTTGCATGGTTTCCCGTCGCCAGGGAGAGCCAACATCTACCATTGCTTCGCCATAGGGCAGCTCCACAGTGCCAATGATGTCCTTCGCTAAAGTGCGGATCAGATCCTCCGTCAAATCCATCATGTCGTGGTAGTCACCGTAGGCTTGGTAAACCTCAATGGAGGTAAATTCAGGATTGTGTTTAGTCGAAACCCCTTCATTACGGAAGATACGCCCCATTTCAAATACCCGCTCAAAGCCACCCACAACCAAACGCTTGAGGTGAAGTTCTGTGGCAATCCGCAGATACAGCGGCATATCCAGGGTGTTGTGGTGGGTGATAAAGGGACGGGCTTCAGCGCCGCCTGCCTCCCCTTGCAAAACTGGGGTTTCAATTTCGAGAAAATCTTTTTCCTCTAGGTAACGACGAATGGCTGCGGTAATTCTGGCGCGACAACGGAAAGTTTCACGAACGTCAGGGTTGATAATCAGATCCACATAACGTTGGCGATAACGTTTTTCGATGTCGGTTAAACCATGCCATTTGTCGGGTAATGGCAATAGAGATTTTGTGAGCATGGCAAATTCACTGACTTTGATGGACAGTTCGCCTTTTTCTGTGCGTTTAATCATGCCTTTAACGCCGATGATGTCGCCCACATCGGTTAATTTTTTCAGGTGATTGAATGCGCCTTCGATATGAGGCATGCCTGTATTAATGAGTTTTTTATCGAGATAGAGCTGAATTGTGCCTGTTTCGTCCTGCAGGCTAAAGAATGCTAGTTTGCCGAAAACGCGACGGGCAAGGATACGCCCTGCGATGGAAACGTGGTCTTCGACTTCTTCACCGGCGGCAATGTCTTTATATTTGTCTTGAAGTGCTGCGGTGTGGTGACTGACTTCCCATTTGTATGCGTAGGGGTTCATGGCGATCGCCTTGAGCTGATGCACCTTTTCGAGGCGGGCAGCACGGAGTTCGTCACGGGTGGAATGGGTGGAATCAGACATGAATTTGAGGTTAACAGTGAATGATAGAGCGGTCTCAGAACTCGGTTATTATAGCCGCTTCCTCTTCAAAACAGAATTATTTCTTTCCCTTGTAAAGACTCTGTTTGCTCGCTCATTTAAGCCATTTTTTCGTCAAGATAAAAAATTCCCCTTCCAAGTTGCATATTTGCAGATGGCTATGGTTTCTAGCACTACATATCAAGTGACAAAAATAATAAAAAACCAGCCTGAGCTTAATCGGCTGGTCTATCTGAGCTTGCTGTATGAGAGGAGAAACTCAATGCCAAGATGGCGCAGAACCTATTGTCTACTGGATGAGACTGTTCTTTAAAAATCTTGTGATGAGCTTATCTGTAAACAAATGTAACAAACATTCGGGCTTTTTGCAATATTTCTTTACAAAACTCTGGGCTATGGGCTGAATGTGGCGCTGTGTTTTGGATTTGGGGTGGCGAATTCGTCTTGGGTGAAGGGGAGTTATGGGCAATGATCCCCGTCTATTCAAGTTGGCGATCGCCTGATTTAAGCACCTGATTTTCCAATTAAAATGTCACGAAAAGTCTTTGAAATAAGTATTTTTGCCCATTGTTCTGTTTGAACTTTCTTAAATACTTTGGTTACCCCGTAAATATCATTGATACGATGAAAATCGTTAATTAGAAACAGCATAAATTTGTTGCTCACACCACAGAGCTTTGCTCATCCCAAAGCATTTTTAATTAACGGCAAAAATCACCTAATTTAGTTTAGTTAACCGCTAAAAAACCGAAGGATTTAATTGTATGAGGCATTACAGCGACGAGTGGATTCAAGAATGGTGCGACAGCAATGGCTGGACAGAACCGACTCTCGTCACGACTAATTTTTACTGGGCATTCCCCCCCAATGCCGTGATGCCAGAACCCATTCCCATAGATATTTTAAGGCTGATAAAAGCGGAAAAAGGCTTTACGACTGACGAGCAAAAATGGCTCGGTGCAGCAGTTTTATTTAGTGTTTTTTGCGCCATTGTGAGCATCTTTTGGCGTTGTCCAGTTCCCTTAGTAATGGCCTTTGCGTTTAGCGCAATTACGGTGGCACGTCTTGATGTAGAAGATCCATAAACTAGTGTGATTTCTTTTTATTAGCCCATGGGGTAGGCCTAGTTTTTTAGTTGGCTTTGATCATGGCTTATGACAAAAAGAAAATATTTGATTTATCTGTGAATTCCTCGCTTATTGGCATAATAGTGGGGATTTTTGTTGGTCATTTAAAGTTGATGCTGCCATTGTGCTGAGATATTTTTTGCCATTTCTGGATACGGAAGTTAAACATTGGGCATTGGAGGCGAGACTCCTACGCTGGCTCACTTTTTTGTGGCTATGTATTGGTCTTGTGGCCATGTTTTCAGCGTCTTATCCCGTTGCGGATTTGCGCCAAGGGGACGGTTTTTATTTCGTCAAGCGTCAGCTCGTTTGGATTGTGATTGGGCTATTTTTCTTTAACATCATTGTGCGATCGCCCCTGAAATCCCTCAATAAATTATCTGGTTGGTTGTTATTGTTTTTTTGGGTACTCATTATTTTGACCTTGGTTCCCGGCTTTGGGGTCGAGGTCAACGGTGCAACCCGCTGGATTGCCCTCGGCCCTATTCGTATCCAGCCATCGGAGTTGGCAAAGCCTTTTTTGATTTTGCAAGCGGCCCAGGTCTTTGGGCGCTGGCGTAAACTGATGTGGCATGTGCGGTGGCAGTGGCTGGGTGTTTTTGCCGGGATTTTAGGGTGCATCTTGATCCAGCCGAATCTTAGTACTACGGCGCTGTGTGGCCTGACTCTGTGGTTTATCGCGGTAGCAGCTGGTCTATCTTGGTTCCAGCTTGGTAGTACGGCGGGGGTTGGCCTAGCAACGGCGATCGCCAGTATTAGTGTCCATGAATATCAGCGTCGGCGACTGATGTTTTTTCTCAATCCCTTTGCCGATGCCCGTGGTGACGGTTATCAGTTAGTACAAAGTCTGTTGGCCATTAGTTCCGGCGGCATTTGGGGCGAAGGCTTTGGTTTATCCCAACAAAAACTGTTTTATCTACCCTTTCAAGACACAGATTTTATTTTCGCAATTTTTGCCGAAGAATTTGGCCTAGCAGGCTGTATTTGTTTCCTACTTTTACTCCTGACCTACGCTAGCCTTGGCACCTATGTTGCCCTCCGCTGCAAACATTTAGACCGCCGCCTCATTGCCATTGGTGTGACTTTTATGTTGGTGGGGCAATCGATTCTTAATATCGGTGTAACCACAGGGGTTCTACCGACTACAGGGTTACCTTTACCGCTTTTTAGTTATGGCGGTAGCTCGGTAATTTCTAGTTTGATTTCAGCCGCGCTACTGATTCGGGTGGCTCGGGAAGGAAAAGAAGCTCAGGTCATTTCTATCAGAAATAAACGCCAAAAACAGTCAGCACTGACAGAAAAGTGAAGCTTAAAGTCATTTACGGCAAAAAATAATTGTTTACAAGATATTTTGCTCTTTTACAGTTCGTTTCAATTGCATGCCGACATTATTGCTTTGTGGGGTAATGGGGGCAAGAGTTTAGTCTTGATGGTCAAGCAACGCATGAAATCGCGAGAACACGTTTAGGGGACAAACATTTCGTGTAACGGGGAACGGTAACTTCCCTGAAGGCTGCCTAAACTAGCTCTGAAACTAAAGACAACTTAATTAAAGCTCACTGTCTGTAGGGTGGTGAGTCCCTTTAGTTGAGTCAGGGTCTTGTCCTGAATCTGTTGCAAAGACAGCAGCATTGCTATGTTCACATTACGAGATGTTTTCTTTGCTTTTGTCTGGATTGCGCTACTGGTTTTAGCTGGGCGCTTGATTAAACAAAAGATTGGTTGGATTCGTCGGCTATATCTACCGGAATCTATTGTGGCAGGGGTTTTGGCATTATTGCTTGGGCCTCAGGTACTAGGGGCGATCGCCACCTCTGTCATCGGAGAAGGAACCCTCATCAGCGATGGCGTTTTTACCGAACAGATTCGCACAATTTGGTCACAGTCTCCGGGAGTATTTATCAATATTGTCTTTGCCGCCCTATTCCTCGGTGAAGTTATTCCCAGCCCAAAACAAATTTGGCGACGGGCAGCGCCTCAGGTGGTCTTTGGCCAATCCCTTGCCTGGGGACAATATGTCGTGGGTATTTTGGCGACTTTACTCATTTTGATTCCCCTTTTTGATGCCAACCCCATTGCAGGCTCTTTGATCGAAATTGCCTTTGAAGGCGGCCATGGTACAGCCGGGGGCATGGCGAATACTTTTACTGAGTTAGGCTTTGAAGAGGGTGCGGATCTTGCCCTTGGTTTAGCGACAGTCGGTATTGTTTCTGGTATTGTTACCGGGACGTTTTTATCAAAATGGGGGCGTAAACGTGGCTATGTTGCCGTTGCCGCCGTAGATGTTGAACAGCCCGACAATTTACCCGAACTTTCCCATAATAGCGATCCTGAGATCCTCGAAAAACGGCGGCAGTTAACTAGAGGTCTTTTAATTGATCCCCTTTCCCTCAACTTCGGTTTTGTCGGCATCGCCATCATTATTGGGTGGGTCATTTTAAAGGGGTTAGTCTTTTTAGAGTCGGTGACGTGGGGATTAAGCGGTTTTACGATGATGAACTATGTGCCTTTATTTCCCATGGCATTAGTTGGTGGCATCATTGTACAAGTCATTATGGTGCGTCTAGATTTGGATGCCCTCATCATTCCGCGATTAACTAAAAATATTGCGGGTATGGCATTAGATGTGGTGGTGGTGACGGCTCTGGCCTCGATTTCGCTGAAGGTTATTGGTGGCAACTTAGGCATATTTCTCGTCTTAAGTGTTGTTGGTATTGTCTGGAATATTTCCTTCTTTTTGTATTTTGCGCCGAAGATTTTTCCCGATTATTGGTTCGAAAAGGGCATCGGCGATCTGGGTCAGTCTATGGGGGTAACGGCTACGGGCATTTTATTGTTGCGTATGGTTGACCCGGATAATCGTTCTGGTGCGTTCGAAAGTTTTGCTTACAAACAGCTCTTTTTTGAGCCGATTGTTGGGGGGGGTTTATTTACGGCTGCGGCTCCGGCGTTGGTCGATAGTCTGGGTCTGGTGACGACTTTATGTATTACAGGGGGACTGTTAATCTTCTGGCTAGTGATTGGATTTGTTCTGATTCGCCAGCGATCGCGTTCTAGTTTTGCTCAATAAAAAGTAGGGGTAGTGTGGCTCTGCCCGATGGGCTAACTCTGGTTGAAGAGGACAATTTTTTTCTGTGGTTCTATCGTTAATGGACTGTCATGGTAGCTGTCTTCATGCGGCGATCGCCACGTGACTAACGGGCAAAGTAATCACAAATTCTGTACCTTCATTAGGACTAGAGTGACAGCTTAAATTGCCGCCATGATTTTGCACAATAATTTGATAGCTGATGGACAAACCCAGTCCAGTACCTTGCCCCACAGGCTTTGTGGTGAAAAAGGGGTCAAATAGTTTTGACTGGATATTCTTCGGAATGCCCAACCCATTATCTTTAATTTTAATAATGAGATGATCCCCTTCGGGGGAAACATTGGTCGAAATTTTGATTTGGGGCTTACGATAATTTTGCTTTGCAAAGTTCGTCATCGGTTGAGCCGCTATTTTCTCTTGGGGTGAGGGGTAGGGCGATCGCCGTTGCGCTTCATTGACCGCATCCACAGCATTTAGCAATAAATTAAAAAAAACTTGATTCAGCTGGCTCGGATAACACTCAATACTAGGGGTCGTCTCATACTGCCGAATTACTTGAATTTTTGGAATATCATGGTGCGCCTGGAGACGATTTTGGATGAGCAATAACGTACTATCGATCCCTGCGTGGATATCAGCCCGCTTTAACTGGGATTCATCTAAGCGCGAAAAAGTTTGGAGGGACATCAACAAATTGCGAATGCGATCAACCCCTTTATGCATTGAGTTGACTAAGTGGACAATATCTTCCCGCACAAAATCCACATCAGAAACCTGACGCTGTTGGCGAATTTCTTGGGGTGGCTTTGGATAATACCTTTCGTAGAGGGATAACAAACCCAGAATGTCTTCCACATATCCCCGCGCGTGTTGCAGATTGCCATAGATAAAGTTAATGGGGTTATTAATTTCGTGGGCAATCCCTGCCACCAGTTGCCCTAGACCCGACATTTTTTCGGTTTGGATCAGTTGCAGCTGTGTTTGTTGTAAATGCTTGAGTGTCTGTTCCAACTCAGCGGTCATTCTTTCACGATGGGCAAGGTCTTCCCGCAGTTTGGCATTGGCGTTATGGAGTTGCTGCGTGCGTTCTTTGACGATAGTTTTTAGGTGATCGTGGGCTTCTTGTAGTTGTTTCTCTGCGTGTTTGCGTTCTTTAATTTCTAGCTGGAGTTGTTGATTTTTAGAGGATAATTCTGCCGTTTGTTGATCGACCATGTGCTGTAGTAGGTCAATCATTTGGTACATATCATTGGGTCGTAGTACTCGGAATAGGCTGGTTTGGGACAGTAAGCCCTGCATTTCACCAGTTGTTTCATTAACGACAACGAGGCGGCGCACATATTGTCGGTTCATGGTTTGGTGCGCTTCCCATAAAGAGGTTTCGGGGGAAAGGGTAAAGAGGGGACTACTCATCACCTCCCCTGCTGTTGTGGTTTTGAGGTTTAGATCTAGGCTATGGAATTGGATAATGTCTCGTTCGGTGACAATGCCTATGGGCTGGGGGCGATCGCCTCCAGTTTCAGAGATCACCACACAACCCACTCGGTTCTTGACCATCAACTTCACAACATCGAGTAATGACGTTTCGACTGCTGCTGTAACGACCTCATGAACCATGACATCGGCGACACAATGGAGGCGAGTCAAGAGATTGATCGGTGGTAAGGCCTTGCGGAGACTATCGTAGGTGATAATGCCAATGGGGCGATCTTCCCCATCAACGACTGGTAAATGCTTGAGATGGTGGTGGGTGAGTAAATTTAATGCGGCAAAAATATCTTCATCGGGAGTACAACAGATAGAAACCGTGGGGATTTGAATGGCTTCTCCGAGGGTAATCGTCTGGAGATCTTCGCCTTCAGCAATGAGTCGGACAAAGTCTTGTTCGGTAAAAATGCCACAGAGTTTGTCTTCCTGCACTACTACCAAACAGTTTGGAGCACTAAAGGTCCCTGCGCCATGGGCACTGAGGTCACAATGGTTGCGTTGGCGTACCATCTTTTCGAGGGCGATCGCCAAAGTCTCATCTAGGGTTGCAGTCAGAAACTGGTGCTCGATGGCTAAGGTGATGGCAAAGGTTGAGTTAGCAGAATTCAACACGACATTATTGCTCGAAATACAGATGAAAAAATCCCAACTAATCTGTCTATGGCTCGCACCCTGCCACAAACCGAAATCAAAATTTAAAAAATTTTAGGCTCCAACAATCATTAGTCTGCTCTGTGAAGCACTGAAATGTAACCTTGCTTAAGGGAATTTAGATTTTGTTAATATTTCTTGACATAACCCTTCCGGATTGACTGCGTAACCTTTGCAATGGCACAAAAACGCTTTACTGCTCAGCTATGGACACGAGGTTCTGGGTGTAGTGTCGACAAAATTTCACTTTCGGCGATCGCCAACTCTGCCAAACGCTCATTAACCAAATCAGTATCGAAGTAGGTCGTGGCGAGTACCCAATAGGCACCATAATGTCTTGCTTCCGATGCCATTAGTCCCCGATAAAAAGCCGCCAGTTCCGGCTCAGGACAATACTCACCAATTAACCCTAATCTTTCATGGGATCGCGCTTCGATTAATGCTGAAATCAGGAGAGAATCTAACATTCGATCCGGCTCCTGGGGACGCATTAGCTTATGTAATTTACTGCCATAGGGAGGCGCATTAAGCGGTGCGAGGGGAATATTTTTCCGTGCCAGCCACTGATTTACCAGTTCAAAATGTTCTAACTCTTCTTTGGCGATCGCCGTCAACTCCCTCACCAACTCCGTCGACGATGGATAGCGAAACATCATATTAATGGCAACACTAGCAGCCTTGCGCTCGCAATGGGAATGATCCAGCATCACTTCATCAAGATTATTTAATGCCAACTCAATCCACTCATCACGGGTGGGTTCCTGAAGAAATTTAATGCGAGGCAAAGTAGAAGTCATCATAAAAACTAATGTAGCCTGAGTTCGAGTTAAGCAGAGTCTGCAATGATAATACGGCACAAGCAAGATAGGAAGATTGTTTCAGCCCATCAGTTTTGGTCAAAGCAGAAGTTAGCACAATGCCACTATTGCCGCATTGCCCCTTATTCTCCATGTCCCCGTGTCCCCATGTCTCCGTGTCCCGTGTCCCCCCTTCTTCTCCGAATTCCAGAGGCAATTAGGCCGAGCTACCGACGAAATAATTACGGGTTCCTTTGGCATCAAGGGCTGCCCCAAGGCGATTTAGAGCATGGGCATAGGCCGCAGTACGCATAGAAATCCCTTTGGTGTGGGCAAGCTCCCACACATTTTCTGTCTCGCGAATCATTTTTTCCTTGAGTTTTTCATGGACTTCCGCCGCTGTCCAATAGAAGCCATTACGGTTTTGCACCCATTCAAAATGACTGACCGTTACCCCCCCGGCATTGGTCAAAATATCGGGGACAACCATAGTGCCATGACGTTCAAGGATGCTATCGGCATCGGAAGTGAGGGGGCCATTGGCCACTTCAAAAATTAATTTGGCTTTAACTTGATGGGCATTAGCTGCCGTAATTTGGTTTTCGAGGGCTGCAGGAATCAGAATATCCACATCGAGGGTTAATAGTTCTTCGTTGGTGAGGACTTTGTGTTCCACAATATTGCAGAGGGTCTTTTTGCAATAAATAGCTTTAATGCCACTATTATTTTCGGTTTTATAGCGGCGAATGCTTGGAATGTCTAAACCTTGTTCGGCATAAATACCACCCCGGGAATCACTGACGGCCACAACCCGGTAACCTGCATTGGCGAGTTGGTGGGCAATTTCTGCGCCGGCATTGCCAAAGCCCTGGACGGCAACGGTGGTTTTTTCTGGCGATCGCCCCAATTTCGCACAAATCGTATTTACAACGTGAAAGGCTCCAGTCGCGGTGGCGGTACTACGACCCTGACTACCACCCATAGAAAGGGGTTTACCTGTGACCACGCCGGGCACAATTTTGCGCTGCATAATGCTGTAGTGATCCATCATCCAGCCCATAATCATGGCATTGGTATAGACATCTGGCGCGAGGATATCGGTATCGGGGCCAATGGAGTCGGCGATCGCCTCGATATAACCCCGACTTAATCTTTCTAACTCCGCCTTAGACAAGGCTTTCGGGTCAACGGTAATACCGCCCTTCGCACCACCAAATGGCAAATCTAACAACGCACATTTGAAAGTCATCCAAAAGGCAAGGGACTGCACCTCATCAAGGGAAACGTTAGGGTGATAGCGCACACCGCCTTTGCCAGGGCCGCGTGTATCGTCGTAGCGGACACGGTAGCCGCGAAAAATTTGTAGGGAACCATTATCCATCCGCACTGGAATGGAGACCATTAAGCTCGTTTTTGGATATTTCAGGCGTTCAATGGCATCTTCGGAAATATTGACGTGTTTTAGCGCATTTTCTAGGCGAATACTGGCATCAGCTAATAATGTTGTAGACATACTCTCGCTCCATCCCTTAAGTCCACCACTTTCATTTAATCATGCTAGTTTCCAAAATGTATTGAATGTTACATTTCTGTGGTGTGGCAGCGGAACAAACTCCTAGGCAACGGTCATTCTGAAAACAAAACGATACACTCAATGGGTGGGCTAATCAGGGTTTGGAGTGCCCCGTCTCAACTGCTTTTATGATTCTTGGCTTTCTCGCAGTTTTATCCGCATCGGTAGCCGCAGGCATGAGAATTGCTTTGCCAATACTCGTTATTTTGCTGCTTTACGGTGAACCCTTGTTGGTTAATTTGCTGTTTTTGCGCTGGCTGCCTTCGCAGGTTTTAATCTCGATTTTTACGATTTGGGCGCTATTTGAACTGTTGGCTTCAAAGCAGCTACTGGGTCAACGGGTTTTACAGGTGATTCAGCTAATTTTCGCACCATTGGCGGGCTTTGTTCTGAGTTTAACGGCAGCTCAATTTGTTGGGGTAGAGTTTCGACCACTATGGCTGATTGGTCTTTTAGGCGGCATGATTTCGTTTGTGTGTAAGCTCGTGCTGACGGGTTGGTTTTTTCGGCTGCGGGGGCTGCCGCTATGGTGGTCGTTTATCGAAGATTTTCTGTGTGTGTGGCTTGTTTTATTTGCCTTTCGATCGCCGCAACATGGCGGGGTGATCGCGATGATTTTATTGTGGCTAGCGGTACGTAGCTCGACGGAATGGAAGCGGTATTATGACGGAGGGCGATCGCCGCAGAGGCCGGAAGATGTGGTAGACGGGGAGAGTGGGCGAGAAGGTGACACGGAGATGGGTTAAGGTATTGAGACGCAAGAGTTTGGGGTGACGTGATGATTCCGGTAAATGAGGCTGAGGCAATAATTTTAAAGGCGATCGCCCCGCTAACAGAGACAGAAATAGTGGGTCTTGGGGAAGGTCATGGTCGAATTTTAGCGACGGAGGTGACGGGCAAGCTGGATATTCCCCATTGGGATAATTCGGCGATGGATGGCTACGCAATTCGGGCGGCAGATGTGCCAGAGCAACCCGTGAAATTGCAAGTTATTGAAACGATTCCGGCGGGGGAAGTGCCAACGCAGACATTGCAAGCGGGTCAGGCTGCCAGAATTTTTACGGGGGCAATGTTGCCAGAGGGCGCGGATACCATCGTGATGCAGGAAAATGCCGAGCGTGAAGGTGATATGGTCACCATCCTCGAAAATCCGACGCGTGGTAAATTTGTGCGATCGCAGGGGGATTATTACCGAGCGGGGGAGCCGTTACTGCAAGCGGGAATGCGTTTAGGTGCGGCGGACATTGCGGTTTTAGCGGCCTGTCAATGTCCTAAATTTCCGGTGTTTCGTCGTCCAACGGTCGCTATTTTTTCCACTGGAGATGAGCTGCGATCGCCGACGGATACCCTCCAACCGGGACAAATTGTTGATTCAAATCGTTATGCGCTGACAGCTTTTGTGGAATCTATTGGGGCGATCGCCAAGCCTTTGCCGACAGTGCCGGACGATCCAGCAAAACTAAAAGAAACCATGCAAGCCGCGTTAGCCCAAGCTGATATTGTGCTGTCAACGGGCGGTGTTTCAGTGGGGGAATATGATTTTGTCGAAAAATTATTAGAAGAGTTGGGCGCTGAAATCCTGATGCGGAAAGTGGCGATTCGTCCCGGTAAGCCTCTAACCGTTGCAAAATTTCCCGATGGCAAAGTCTATTTTGGCATCCCCGGTAATCCAGTTTCGGCGCTAGTGGGCTGTTGGCGCTTTGTGCAACCCGCCATCAAAAAGCTCTCCGGTCAAAAAGATAACTGGCAACCCCATTTTGTGTGGGCAACCTCCCCAGAAACCCTCAAGGGCGCTGGCACTCGCGATGCCTATCTTTGGGGAAATCTCACCATGACCGAAACAGGCTACAGCTTTACCCGACCCAGCGGTGGTCACAGTTCCGCTAACCTCATTAACCTCGCCCAAACTAACGCCCTTGCCATCGTGCCAAAAGGTGTTGCTGAAATTCAAACAGGCGATCGCCTCCGAGTAATGTTGATTAATTCTTGAGCCAAAAAACGTGACGAATAGTTGTGTTAGCGTTAGAGCAAATTCGCAATCAAGCTGTGTGGAATTGGTGATGACGACTCAAGCTCCAACTAAAACGGTTTCTCCAGAGGAATATTTAGCCCAAGAAGAAAAAGCGACGGAACGCCATGAATATATTCAAGGTGTAGTAAAGGCAATGGTTGGCGGTTCATTTACACATCACAAAATATCCTTGAATTTAACGATTTCCCTGAGTATGGCTCTCAAAAAATACCCTTATGAGGTTTGCCATGCTGATATGAAGTTGTGGATTCCTTTGCAGCAGGTGATTACTTATCCAGATGTGATGATTGCTTCTAAGCCTTTAGTGATGTTAGAAGGTAGAAAAGATACTGTGATGAATGCCTGTTTGGTTGCTGAAGTTTTATCGCCATCGACAAGAAATTATGACCACGGTGAAAAGTTTGATTACTATCGTTCGATTCCGGAGTTTCAGGAATATTTATTGATTGAACAGGAGTATGTTTGCGTAAAGCACTACGTAAAAATTGGGGCGAAAAAGTGGAGTCTGACGGAATACACAGAGCTTGATGATGTGATCAAACTAGAATCAGTCGGCTGTGAAATTGCGCTGGCAGATATCTACGAAGACATCGAACTGTAGCGGCGATCGCCACAATATCTTGCCTCCCTTACTAAGGGAAGTGTCTGGAGCGAAGCGGAAGACGGAGGGATCCTCAGTAGGTTCCAGAACTGGTGGAAGATCCCCCCTGCCCCCCTCGAAGCAAAGGGAGAACCGGACAGTCGGGGATCTGGAGTGATCGATATAATGGGGGCGATCGCCTTAGTTTGGCTGGGATATGTCCGAAGATCTACTGGTTAAAATTTTTAATTCCTTTGACCCCTTTTTCCCGTTGGATATCAATAACAATAAAGATGCCAGCTTATATGTGGATATGTCAGACTCGCGCGGGGGAGCCAAAATTGAGCGGGACTTAGGGAAAACCATTATTCGCTGTCGTGACAACCGAGCCACAACGCAACTCTACACAGGTCATCGTGGTACTGGAAAATCAACGGAACTATTACGGCTAAAAAAATATTTGGAAGAGCAAGGTTGTTATGTCGTTTACTTTGCGGCGGATGATGGCGACATCGACCCAGAGGATGCGCAATATAGTGATGTGCTGATTGCTTGCACGAGACAATTACTCGATAAACTCAAGCCCTATGCGGATCAGTCTCTATTACAGAAATGGGTGGGGAGTCGCTTGCAGGAATTAAAGGAGCTTGCTTTTGCAGAGGTGACGTTTGAGCAGGGAAAAGTGGATATTCCGCTGATGTTTGCGAAGATGTCCATGGCGATTCGGAAAATTCCCTCGGAGCGGCGCAAGATTCGAGACATTATTGAACCCAATACGATTACGTTGCTGGAAAGTCTACAGGGATTTATCAAAGATGCGAAGGGTAAGCTCCCGGATGGGAAAAAGCAGCTGGTGGTAATCGTTGATAATCTTGATCGGATTGTGCCGATACGACGGCAAGGGGGACGCACAAATCATGAAGAAATTTTTGTAGATCGGGCAGAACAACTAAAAGATCTGGGTTGTGATGTGGTGTATACTGTGCCGATTTCTATTGCGTATAGTCGAGCGAATGAGCTAGGAAATAATTATGATAGTGACCCTGTGATTCTGCCGATTACGGCGGTGAAGACAAAAGATGGTGAGCAGATCGAGGCTGGCATTAATGAGCTAAAGGAAGTGATTCGTCGGCGGGTGCGGCAACATCTAACGGGAGAAGAAAGGTGCGAGCTAGTGCCGCAGATTTTTGGTAGTGACGAGATTCTACAACGGCTATGTCTGATGAGTGGCGGTCATGTGCGGGATTTATTGCGGTTGGTACGGACATCTTTTGATGAAATCGAAACTTTGCCGATCACTAAGGTGGCAGCGCGATCCGCGATGATCAAAATGCGGGATACCTATCGGCGATCGGTGACTTCTCCGGAGGAATGGCTTGCCCTCGCGAGGGTCGCAAAAACTAAGCAGGTTGAAGGTAGTGAGCAGGAACGGCAATTGTTATTTAGTCGGTGTATTTTGCAATATCGTCTTGCGGATGAAGCACCCACAGATGTGGAGTGGGATGATGACGACTGGGAAGAGGATGCGCCCACTTGGTACGACGTTCATCCTTTGATTCTGAATATTCAGCAGTTTAAAGCCGCACAGCGACAGCTAGAGGAGATGGAGCGGGAAGATGGCAACGGTTGAGACAGACTTTGACTGGGATGCGGAAGTTCAGGCAGATGAAGAGTCTGCCTATCAGTCTCTGGTGCGGGGGATAGAACGATCACAGGGTTTTTGTCTTCAGTTTGTGCAATGTACGCCCATTAAAGCGAAGGAAATTATTGAGCGATTAGAAACGGATTTGGTGGGGTGCAAGACAGCCAGACTTGTCATCGATGCAGACATGAATGATTTCTATCAACAGGTTAGTGAGCGGTATCAGGCAGAGCAGTTTGATGTGTTGTTCGTGCAGGGTCTGGAAGATCCGATGTTGGCCTATGAGCAGCGGCAAGGAAAGGATATTTCTGAGCTGAGTCGGCAAAAGGGCTATGGCGGTAGAGGATGGGAAAATGTGCCATTAATTCTGGGGAATATCAACTTATCGCGGGAAAAGTTACGGGATGATTTTCCATTGACACTCGTCTTTTTTCTGCCGGAGTTTGCGCTGAATTATTTTATTCGTCGTGCGCCGGATTTTTTTGATTGGCGCTCAAATACATTTAGCTTTAAAACTGACGAAGAGCAACTGAAAACTGAATATCAACGGCTTGCTTTTGAAGAAAGTGATTTTGACAAATATAGGAGATTTAGTCCCACGGAAAGGGTTGTAAAAATCAAAGAAATTATCAGCTATCTCAACGAAGTATTAACAGACGAAGAGCAAGCTAATTTATGGTTCGAGAAAGGTGCAATTCATGGTGCTGGGAAAGAGTATAAAGAAGCGCTAGCTAGCTATGACGAAGCCCTTGAGATTAAACCCGATTTCCACAAAGCATGGAATAGCCGAGGTATCATTCTCTGTGACAATCTTGATAAGTATAAAGAAGCCATTGTCAGCTTTGAGGAAGCTCTTAAAATTAAATCCGACTACCACCAAGCATGCCACAATCGAGGCGTTGCTTTATTTAATTTAGGCCGATATGAAGAAGCGATCGCCAGCTATGACAAAGCCCTTGAGATTAAACCCGATCACTACTATTCATGGCACAACCGAGGCGTTGCTCTAAGACAATTAGGACGATATGAAGAAGCGATCACCAGCTATGACAAAGCCCTTGAGATTAAACCCGATAAGCATGAAGCATGGTTCAACCGAGGTAATGCTTTAGATGATTTAGGACGAAAAGAAGAGGCGATTGCCAGCTATGACAAAGCCCTTGAGATTAAACCCGATAAGCACGAAGCATGGAACGCACGAGGTGCTATTCTCTATGACAATCTCGGTAAATATGAAGAAGCCATTATCAGCTTTGAAAAAGCTCTTGAGACTCAACCCGATTTCCACTCAGCATGGTTTAATCGGGGCGTTGCTTTATCTAATTTAGGACGAAAAGAAGAGGCGATCGCCAGCTATGACAAAGCCCTTGAGATTAAACCCGATGACCATCAAGCATGGTACAACCGAGGCAATGCTTTAAATGATTTAGGACGAAAAGAAGAGGCGATCGCCAGCTATGGCCAAGCCCTTGAGATTAAACCCGATAAGCACGAAGCATGGAACGCACGAGGTGCTATTCTCTGTGACAATCTCGGTAAATATGAAGAAGCCATTATCAGCTTTGAAAAAGCTCTTGAGACTCAACCCGATTTCCACTCAGCATGGTTTAATCGGGGCGTTGCTTTATCTAATTTAGGACGAAAAGAAGAGGCGATTTTAAGTCATGAAAAAGCATTTGATATTCGTAATCAGTTAGGCGATCGTGAAGGTATGATTCAATCAGCTCAAGCTCTTATGGGTATTCATCAAAGCTTAGGGAATATGAGGCAAGTTCTCAGCTGGTCACAGCAGATGACAGATCTCATGCAAGAAGATGAAAACTGGATTGAAAAATTTCCTGCTCCCAAGTGGATGAAAGGCTTGTTGACTTTCTCTCAAAAAGGATTTGTACAATCCATCTTAGGAATAAGCGCAATAGTTATTGTCGCATTAATTATGTTGCCTTTTAATTTATGTGTTTTTCTATGGCGGAAGATCCGAAACGTCAAAAAGTAGCATAAATAGACAGTGATTTTGATCCTATTCGTGATGGCTCACGTTTCCAAGCTTTAATCTAAGGAGAATGAGTGAATGACAACTATTTCAGCCAAAACAAGTGCCTATCAAGAAATTGTTGATTTCCTTGCAAAAGGTACGACACCAGAAATGATTATCAATTTTCAAGTTACCGATGAAACCAAAGAGAAAGTTGCTGATTTAATCTTTGCCGAGAAAAATAAAGGATTGAGCAAAGAAGAGAAAGAAGAATTAGATCATTTTCTTTTGCTGGAACATCTTGTTCGGTTGGCAAAAGCAAAAGCTCGTCAGTACATTGCCGTAGAGCAAAAAAGCTAATGGAACGTGTTTATCTCAGCCGTAAACTTCGTGACTTGGTTGCCGAGAGGGCAAATCATGCCTGTGAGTATTGCAAAATCAATGAACAAGATACTGCATTAAGTTGCGCCATTGACCACATCATTAGCTTGAAACATGGTGGCAGTAACGAAGCCGACAATCTTGCCTATGCCTGTGTATTTTGTAATCGATATAAAGGCAGTGATATCGGTTCCATTATTTGGGAAACCAAAGACTTTGTGCGGTTTTATCATCCGCGCTGGGATGTGTGGGAAGAGCATTTTCAATTTCAGCAAACCCAAATAAAACCACTGACACCCATCGGTAATGTTACGGCAAAAATACTTTGCTTCAATGAACCCAATCGCATCCTAGAGCGGCAGTATTTACTTGGCGAATGATTTTAGAAAAAAGAGGCGATCGCCCTTGTGATTGATTATGAAGAAGAGAGAGGTCGTTAAAATTAATACAGAGAATAAAGTCTAGGGAGCAATAAAGTGGCGATCGCCCTTCGATGACAAAGCTCTTTAAATTAAGATAGAGCGGTCAAAAAAAGATAGTGGCTTTGACTTTATTCGTGATGGCGATCGTTTCCAAGCTTTAATCCAAAGCAATCAAACCTGAGATTCTGTCCCCAGATAATGTCCGACTATAAGTTTACGAACTACTTTGAAAACGATGTATTAAAAAAACGACCGTACCTCAAAAAAGAATGGTGTATTTATGTCCTCGAAAACTATATTCGTTATGAAAAACAAGAAGACAATCGCTTTAGATTTTGGGCACAGATAGCAGAATTTGGAAACCGATATCTCAGAGTCGTTACCCTAGAAGACAAACTCACCATCCATAATGCTTTCCCAGACCGGAGTTTTAAACCATGAAAATAAACTACTATCCCGAAACCGATTCTTTATATATTCACCTGTCGGATCAGCCTAGTATCGATAGTCAAGAAATCTCTGAAGGCGTAGTCGCAGATTATGACGAGGCAGGAAATTTGGTGGGATTAGACATCGATAACGCTAGCAAGAAAGTACAACTTGGAGAATTTATCCTCAACCAACTTCCTCTCACACCACTCAGCCCGGCTATTTAAGTAGAAATGAAATTTTGATGGCATCACAACCATCCATAGATGACGACCTTTGCGATGAATATGATCTCAGTCAGCTTAAAGTTCGACGAGTCGGATCAAAGCGTAGCAATGTCGGTTCTCGACAAGTGACACCGTCCACGGCAACCCCTTCCGCCTTCGGCACCTTCCCCAAGGAAGGAAACAGAATGAAAGATTTGAAGAGACCAACTTAGAAGAGAAAGAGGCGATCGCCCTTGTGATTGATTATGAAGAAGAGAGAGGTCGTTAAAATTAATACAGAGAATAAAGTCTAGGGAGCAATAAAGTGGCGATCGCCCTTCGATGACAAAGCTCTTTAAATTAAGATAGAGCGGTCAAAAAAAGATAGTGGCTTTGACTTTATTCGTGATGGCGATCATTTCCAAGCATTAATCCAAGGAGAAGAATAAAATGAGTCCTTTATTAGAGCAAGCAATTAATGAAATCAAAAAATTATCTGATGAAGAACAAACGGCGATCGCCCAACTCATTTTGCGACAACTAAGTAACCCCATATATTCCCATGCTGAACTATTCCAGATGCCATTAGCGCAAAGACGAGAGATTTTGGAACAGCAAACAGAAATGATGATTTCCCATTATCAAAACAATGAGGAAATTTTAGAATGGAGCGGCGGCGATATCGTCGAACTTGAAGATGCAATGTCGTAGAGGAGAAATTTGGCTTGTAAACCTCGACCCAACCATTGGCGCAGAAATTCGCAAAACTCGACCTGCAGTGATCGTTAGTTCAGATGCTATAGGCAAATTACCGATTAGGTTGATTGCACCCATTACTGATTGGAAGCCTTACTTTTCTGGAAATCTTTGGCATATTCAAATTGAACCAAACCGAATCAATGGTCTAAGTAAAGTTTCGGCAATTGATACCCTACAGATCAGAGGTATAGATACAAAACGATTAGTTCGGAAGCTTGGCAAGGTTTCAGATGAGCTGATGAGGAAAACGACTCAGGCGATCGCCCTTGTGATTGATTATGAAGAAGAGAGAGGTCGTTAAAATTAATACAGAGAATAAAGTCTAGGGAGTAATAAAGTGGCGATCGCCCTTCGATGACAAAGCTCTTTAAATTAAGATAGAGCGGTCAAAAAAAGATAGTGGCTTTGACTTTATTCGTGATGGCGATCGTTTCCAAGCATTAATTACTTAACCCAGTGAGAAAATATGGAATTTGAATGGGATGAGGAAAAAGCCAAAACAAATCTCTCTAAACATGGTGTCAGTTTCGCAGAAGCACAAACAGTGTTTACAGATCCTTTCTACATTGACTTTTTTGATCCAGACTACTCCACTGCAGAGAACCGTTTCATCATCATCGGGCAATCCTTAGAGCAACGCCTTTTATTTGTGTCATATACCGAGGGAAACAATAAAATTTAGGATTATTAGTTCTCGCCTCGCCACTCATTCAGAACGTCAATTTTACGAAGAAGGTATTTAGACTATGGAAGCTGAACTCAGACAAGAATATGATCTCAGCCAGCTCCAAGTCAGACGGGTTGGTTCCCAGCCCAGAAATATTGCAGGATTGTGGCGATCGCCTAATTCCCATAACCTAGAAAAAAGAGGCGATCGCCATCAAAGAGATTTGTATTTTTTAGAGAGACTTATTTCAAAGCCCCACGAATCGCTTCAACTCGGTCACGATTAACGCCGAGATCAGACTTGCCGAGACGAGAAGCAGAACGCACTTGAATCGCATTGCCATCATGGAAAAACTCCACATCATCCACAAAGCCCATGAGCTTCGTTTTAAATTCTGCGTAGAGATAATTATCCGTTTGCTCCATAATCGTTGAGCCTTCCATTCCCTCCACAACCTGACGTACTTGGTCTAAAGACACCGCAGGTAACGGATCGATTTTCTCTTGGGGGCGATCGCTTTGACTACAGACACAGTTTGGCGTGCCGGGACAAGCCTTGAGTTTGCCATCCGTAACACCGAGATCATCAGGACGCTTACCAGAAAAATTAAACATAATGCAGATCACTCCTCGCACCATCCCCAGCGGGGATTGGCTTAAAACACTGTTACATTGGTCATAATATCCGGATTTTTTAGAAAACGCAGAGATTCCCTGAGTCAACGCTTTTATCATGGGACAATATTTAGCAACCCAGAGCGTGGTTTTGCGTCACATAAACTAGCGTTGGGTATTTTCCCCATTCACTGCGGTCTTTACGGATAAATTAGGTTAAATAGTATGGCTCCAAGGTTACAGGGCTTCGGTAAACAATTTTCTCTCTTCTCTGGGGGGCTCCTCGCGGCGATCGCCAGCACCGCTCTACTGACCCTTAGCAACCCCAGTCAAGCACCCGTCCAAGCCCAAAATGCTGGTGCACTGACCGTTACTTCAGATATTCAAGAAGCCAATACCGAAACTGGCATCATTACCGCGCGAGGCAATGTTCGCATCAACTATCCCGCCCGCAATATCCAAGGCACAGCCGCCCAAGCCCAGTATTTTTCTACCGAGCGTATCCTTGTCCTCAGCGGTAACGTTTACGTCCTCCAAGACGGCAATAGTATGCGAGCCGAACGCATGACCTACAAAATCGACGAAGGGCGTTTCGTGGCAACACCGGCCCCCAAAGAACAAGTCGAGGCGATTTATCTTGTGCCAGAAGAAGATGAACCCAGACCCGCCAACAATTCTGCACCGCCCGCTCCTGAGCCAGTGATCAATCTGCCGTAAACTAAAAACAATTAATAAAATTGAGGCACTTTGTTCCCAATAATTCCTGAAGACTTCTAATAAAAGGGTTTAGGGAAACCCCGCCTTAATATTTTTTTGACCTTTACCCGCAGTATTGTGACTATTCTCCTCGACAACATCCGCAAAGTTTACGGCAAACGTGTCGTCGTTAATCGCGTTAATCTCAAGGTCAATCGTGGCGAAATTGTCGGTTTGCTTGGCCCGAATGGTGCGGGCAAAACGACGACTTTTTACATCACAACGGGTTTGGTGAAAGCCAATGAGGGACAGGTTTGGTTAGACCAACAGGAAATCACCTCCCTCAGCCTCGACCAACGGGCAAAATTGGGCATTGGCTATCTGACCCAGCAACCCAGTATTTTCCGGAATCTCACCGTTAAGGAAAATATCCAGCTCGTTTTAGAGCAATCTCCCCTATCACCCCGGCAGCAACGACAACGGTTGCAGGGTCTGATCGAAGAGTTTCGATTGACGAAAATTCTAAAAACGAAAGGGAAATTGGTTTCGGGTGGTGAGCGCCGCCGTACCGAGCTAGCCCGTGCGTTGGCGGTACAGGGTCGAGGCCCCAAATTTCTATTGCTTGATGAACCTTTTGCGGGTGTTGACCCGATCGCCGTGGCGGAGATTCAACAGATCGTTGCCCAACTGCGGGAGCGGGATATGGGGATTTTGATTACGGATCACAATGTCCGTGAAACCTTGGCTATTACTGACCGGGCCTATATTATGCGGGATGGGGAAATTTTAGCGTCGGGTACGCCGGATGAACTGTATAACAATCCTTTGGTGCGGCAATATTATCTCGGTGAAAATTTTGGACGTGGGGTAAATAATTATCTCTAGATGAATTTTTGTTTTTGCAATTTGGCTGTGGCAAAAATATGAGCGGGCAAAAAATGCCTACAATATTGGCTATCGGTTTAGATTTTTTAGTTGAGCAATGGTTTACGGTCATGAGTGAGACAACAACGTCAGCAAATAAGCAGGGTAAATGGCAAAAACTCGTGATTGGGTTTGTGGCGATCGCCCTTGGTGTAGCCCTTGCGTTGGGCGTAAAAACCCAGCCTCCTGCTGAAACTCTTGAGGCACAAGCGGCGGCGGCAATGTCGTTAGATGTGGCGTTAGCCAATGAAAAGCCGACCCTTGTGGAATTTTATGCGGATTGGTGCACCAGTTGTCAGGCGATGGCGGAGGATCTGCGTCAGATTAAAGGAAAGTATGGCGATCGCCTCAATTTTGTGATGCTCAATGTCGATAATGGCAAATGGTTGCCGGAAGTGTTGAAATATCGTGTGGATGGGATTCCCCATTTTGTCTTTTTCGATGAAACGGGCGAGGCGATCGCCGAAACTATTGGGGAACAACCCCGCACTGTGCTTGAGGCGGATATCGATGCGCTCATTGCCCACACCGATTTGCCCTATACCTACAACCAAGGCCAAGTTTCAAAACTTAAAGATGCGCCCCAAACGACCCCCGCTGACCCCCGCAGCCACGGCGCTCAAGTAAAAGGTTAGTGGGGAATCTAACCTTAAACCTCATTTAAAAAATCCTTCAGTATAATAGCCAGCAGATTAAGCGGCGATCGCCACCTATAAAGGCATCTCCAGTTTCTCTCATTCATTACCGGTAAACCCTCTCACTATGAAGATTAGACAAACAGCACTCCTTGCCCTCGCTCCCCTCAGCGTCATGGCGATCGCCAAAACTGCCGCCGCTCACATGATCGAAACTGACTACACCATGGGTTTTGATGGCCTAGAAATTCAGGCAACCTTTGGTGATGGCGAAAGTTTCCCCGATGCCCCGGTATCGATTTATTCTCCCGACAATCCCGATGAGCCTGTCCTCGTCGGTCGTACCGATAGCGAAGGGAAATTTAGTTTCCAGCCAAATCAAGAAATTGAAGGGGATTGGGCGATCGAAATCGGTGATGCCGAAACCAGCCACTGGGATTATCTTGTCGTTCCCGTCAGCAACTCCGGTGTGGAGTTAGATGCCATTAGTCAAGCGGCTCCGGCGGCCACCCAAGACCCCCACCGCCACGATACTTTTGCCTATTCCTTTGCACTCATTCTGGCTTCCCTTGGGGCGATCGCCGGTTTCCGTTTTTTGCGGACTACATCCCACTAAAATCTCAATTGCACCATTAGGCTAAAAGACAGTCAAACCAACATTTCGCATGGGTAAGCGTACACCACAAAAAGGGTTAAATGACGTTGCTGAAGCACAAGCTCTTAAAGAAATTGTCGTTGATCAACGTAGTGCCAAGCGGGCGACGAAAGCGAAAGGAAGAAGGCGCGATCGCCGCTACGAAAATCGGTTATTGCGCACGACAGTGGATTTGCTGGATGATGATGCAGATGAATGCTTGGAATAAAAAATTAAGTCAAAACATCAGCACCTAATAATTTTCGGTACTTTGCTTCCAAAGTTTTCTGAATTGATGGATAACGATCAAGTGTGGGGTTTTGTGCCAACATTTGTTCTGCTGCTTCTCGTGCCAAGACTAATACTTCCTGATCTTCCGTGAGACTCGCTAGGGCAAAATCTGGCAAACCTGACTGTCTCGTACCCAGAACTTCTCCCGGCCCCCGCAAACGTAAATCCATTTCTGCAATAAAAAAGCCATCGGTAGATTGTTCCATTACCTGCAATCGATTTTGGGAATCGTTGGATTTACTGCTGGTTACTAAAAGACAATGGGATTGATGTTTACCGCGACCGACGCGACCGCGCAGTTGGTGGAGTTGTGATAAACCAAATCGTTCGGCATTTTCAATGAGCATTACGGTGGCATTGGGCACGTCTACCCCTACTTCAATCACGGTGGTAGAGACGATAATTTGGTCTTCTTTTTCTCGGAAACGGGTTAGTGCCAAATCCTTGTCGGCGGACTTCATGCGGCCGTGAAGCAAGCCTACGTTAAAGCTTTGAAAGACTTGTTTTGATAATCTTTGGTGTTCTTCGACGGCGGCTTTGGCTTCGAGTTTTTCGGATTCTTCCACCAGCGGAAAAATAATGTAGGCTTGGCGACCCTGAGCCACTTCTCGCTTGATTAGATCATAGGCGTGGGGGCGATCGCAGCCTTTAATGACGCGGGTATCAATGGGCTGTCTACCGGGGGGAAGTTCATCAATTTGACTGACATCAAGATCGCCGTGGAGGGTTAGAGCGAGAGTTCGGGGAATCGGCGTGGCAGTCATGGTGAGCACATGGGGCGCATCGCCTTTTGCGAGTAGTCTGCCCCGTTGTTGCACGCCAAAGCGATGTTGCTCGTCGATTACCACTAAACCCAAATTTTGAAATTGCACTGGATCTTCAATGAGGGCATGGGTTCCCACTAAAACTTTCAGCTCACCAGTTGCGAGTTGGGCATGGATTTCGCGGCGCTTTTTGACTTTTGTTGAACCTGTCAACAACTCCACGGGCAAATAAAGTTGGTTAAACCAATTCACTAATTTTCGGTAATGTTGTTCTGCCAAAACTTCGGTGGGAGCCATCAATGCTGCCTGATAGCCGGACTGGATCGCCGCCAAAATTGCGAACACCGCCACAATGGTTTTACCTGCGCCGACATCCCCTTGCACCAAACGATTCATCGGTATGGGCTGTCTTAAGTCCGCCATAATTTCGCCAATGACTCGGTTTTGCGCACCTGTTAATTGGAAGGGTAATAGTTTTTGAAATTTCTCGATTAGCTCACCTTGGGGCACAAAAATGGCGCTGGTTTGTTTTGCTTTTTCTTGTTGTCGCCGCTGCAAAAATCCTAGTTGTAAATAGAAAAATTCGTCAAAGACTAACCGCCGTCGCGCATGGACTAAAATTTCGGGGTTTTCGGGAAAATGAATATTGGCGATCGCCTCCGGTAATTTCATCAGCTCAAAATCATCCCGCAAGACCTTGGGAAACGGATCTTTTAGTTGGGGTAAGGCCGCCATCGATGCAATCACAACCTTACGAATTAAATCCGCTGGCACACCATCAGTCAGGGGATAAACGGGCAAAACCCGCCCAATTTTGAGGGATTTGATATCGGCTTCATCGCTGGTCAATACTTCAATTTCAGGGCTGTCCAGCGTTAAGCCATATTTGGTTTTTTTCACTAAACCCGACGCGGCGATCACCACCCCACGGGGATACATTTTTTTCTGCTTTTCCTGCCAACCGCGATTACTGAATCGTGCCCCAGCATAGAACCGGCTGAGTTTAATGCGACCACTACTGTCGCGCATATATAGCTCAAAAATTGAGAGTTTCTTATTCTTCGGACTCGTAAAAATATTGCACCGCACCACCGAACCCACCAGCGTCACCGTTTCACCCGGTTGTAAGTCTGTGATTTTTACTTGCTTGGCATAGTCAATATGTTCGCGGGGGTAATAAAACAAGGCATCCCGCACCGTCAATAAGCCCAATTTCGCCAACTGTTCGCTCCGTTTGGGGCCAATCCCCGGCAAATACATCAGCGGTTGGTCGAGGGTGATTTGTTTTTGATAGCTCGCTCGCTTGGGAACCTTGGCATAAACCGGCTCTGCGTGGGGTGATTTTACTTTGCGGGGTTCATTAATCGGGGTTTCTAATTGGGTTTTGACCTGCTGCAAAAAAGAACGGGTTTCTGCAACAACACCTCGCCGTTTTGCTGGTGTAAATTCTGAGTACTGGGAAAATTTTTGGGCAAAATCTGTCCATCGCCGCCGCGTATCTAGATCTAATCTGGCAGGTGGAATCTCACCAAAGCTGAGGCAGAGAAATTCGCTAAACCGATATTTGTGTCCCTGAAGATCTCCAAAACCCCGTTCCGCTTCCACAGACAATGCTTTTTGTAATCGCAAAAAATCCGGTGCATCCATAAATCGTAGTCGGGGGCGATCGCCGTATCTTTTACAGCACAGACAAAAATAAAACTTGAGTAATTAATTTTAGGAGATATATTTTGCTGAATCTTGATCTGCGGAAGAAAAAACGAAAAATCACAGGGACAAATACTCCTAAAATCAAGATGATTCACTAGATTCAAAAGGTTGGCTCAAATTAGCTAGCGTCTCAAAGTCTAAGGTATCAACTAATGCCTGTAGTTGTTCGGCGATCGCCGGATAATCAGCGGCAAATTCTTGAATCAGGCTATCCAAAACTTTCATGCGAGCAGAACAGGCCGCTTTGTGAAAAGCTTGACGCCACCGAAGAGGAAACCGCTGTAAATCTGCCGCCGTTAGGGAGCCGGTACGCTCAGACCCTTGGTGGAGATCCCGAAAGGTTTGCCCTAAGCTCCGGGCACTTTGCCTATCCCATTGCAGCTCAAAGGAGAAACAAGAACCAACATTCGGTTGACTTACTACCGTAATTTCACCGCCCATCAGCCTCACAAATTTTTGGCTCAAAGCTAACCCTAAACCACTACCCTGTCCGTGGCGATCGCCAGCCTCTAGTTGGACAAAATCCTGAAAAAGTTGAGACTGTTCAGAGAGCTTAATGCCAATCCCTGTATCAATCACACTAAAACGAATCCTTAGAGGAGTATGGCTAGTGACCTCTACGACGAGCCTCACTTGCCCTTGATGGGTGAATTTTGTCGCATTACTCAACAAATGACTGAGAACAGAATGTAACTTCACCTGATCAGCAGTAATGTAGCAGGGTAAATCATCGCTACGGTGGATCTCGATATCAAGGTTTTTGCCTTCGCCAGAGGAGTGGAATCTTTTCTTCAAGTCATCTAACAGTCCATGCAAATTAAACAATCCTAAATTTAAAGAAGCCTGTCCCTCCTCAAAACGCGCTAGCTCAATAATGTCATTGAGAAATACCAGTAATTTTTGGCCTGACGCTGCAACAATATCGAGATGTTGGCGATGTTGTTCAGGAAAAATAGGCGACTGATCCATCACCTGCGCAAAGCCTAGAATTGCATTGAGGGGTGTACGAAGTTCGTGACTCATGTTGGTGAGAAATTGGCTCTTCGCAAAGTTTGCTGATTCGGCTTTTTCCTTGGCCTGTTCAAGATTTTTTCTAGTTTGCTGGCGCATTAAATGGTGGTAGATCAAATCACCGGCGATCGCCAACACATCCATATCCTCCGGAGACCAAGACGGTGGCTGGGCTTGATCCGAAAAACAAGCAAGATAACCCCAAGGATTTCCCTGATCATCTTGAATGGGCACGAGTACCAAGGCATGAATACCGAGACGAATTAACGCTTCACGCTCTAAACGCCCACCCTCAGGAATGTTTTGGACATCTGAAATAAGTATTTTTTCTTGGGTCTGCCACTTTTCGAGCCAGTAGGGAAAATGAGAGATCTCAATAGTTGACCATGCCTCTCCAATGTATTCTTTTGCCGGTTGAGACCAATAGCCTAACCTTTGCAGCTTCGTTGTTTTGGGCTGGCAATAGACAATAGACATCCAGCAAGCATCCAATGTTGTGCCTAACAATCCCAAAATCATTGAAAAATCTAGATCGTTATTGACAATAATTAAATTGGATATTTTCGCCAAAACCGTTTCGAGCTTCAGGCGACGACGGAGAGCCTCATCAGTCTGTTTTTGTTGGGTAATATCGAGGGCTAAACCACTGACAATATATTCATTGTCATCAACCTGCTCGATATTGAAAGATTTATCACTAAACCAATGCCAGTTTCCTTGGACATCCTGAATGCGGTATTCAATGACATATTGTTGTTCTAACGTGACCCCAGAAAAAATCGGTAGAATTCTAGGCAAGTCATCGGGATGGATTAACTCACGCCATCGCTCTGTATTTCGAACCCAATAATCTACGTCATAACCCAAGATATCTTTCAGTCTTGATGAATAGAAAAGTCCACCTTGCGTTGTGGAATATTGGTACATGATGGCGTGGACACCATCCACTAAATTTTGATAGCGGTTTTGGGTTTGGGCTAAATCATGGGCTGCTTGTTTGTACTCGGTAATGTCTTCTACGAGGCCAAGGACATAAATGGGTGCACAATCTTCGTTGTGTATGTATGAAATGATTATCTTTGCCCAAATATAATGACCTTGTTTATGAACACAGCGTTTTTCCAGTACGGCGCTTGGGATTTCGCCAGCTACAATGCGCTCAACTGTATTGGCACAGATGGGTGTGTCGTCGGGATGGGAAATGCTTTGCCATGTTAGCTCCAGCAGTTCATCTTGGCCATAGCCGATCAGATCACAAAAAGCCTGATTGACGGCGACGAATTGGCCTTCTAAGTTTAATTGGACAATGCCGAGGGCTGCTTGGTCGAAAATGCTGCGAAAACGTGCTTCGCTACTGCGCAACTCTAGCTCCATTTGTTTGCGATCGCTGATGTCTGTGGTGACACCGATGTGACGTAGCAAATGACCGTCATTGTCATAAATGCGAGAAGAACGGGAATAGAGCCAACGGATTTCACCATCTGCTCGGATAATTCGATATTCCTCATTAAATGGTTCTCCTTTTGCCATTTTTGCTAAAGCTGCTTGTTCACGCTCAAGATCATCAGGATGTACCGCTTCAAGCCACGATAAACTGTCGTCAATGAGGCTTTGACAGCTCCGTCCCCAAATTCTCTCGTAGGCAGGGCTAATGTAGGTGATTTTTGTTGGATCCGGCGGGCTAACCCAGAAACATTCGTCAATGTTTTCGACGAGTTCTCGAAAGCGTGTTTCGCTCTCTTGGAGGGCAAGGCTGGCCTGCCGAAATGCGGTGACATCCTGAAGTGTGCCGGAAAAATGTGTGACAATCCCGGCTTCGTCGGTAATTGCGTCAACGTGTTCTACTACAATTTTTTGGGTTCTTGATGTGTTGATTTTGTATTCGAAGTCATAAACTTTTTGCCCGGCTTTTAGTCTTTCTAAGGCTTCTAAAATACGGGGGCGATCGCCCGGTTCGACCATGGACAAAAAGACATCAAAATCAGGGTTGAGAGATTGTGGCTCTAGGTCGAAAAGTTGGAAAAGTTCCCTAGACCAGGTCAATGTATCCGAGGCGAGTTCCCACTCCCAAACGCCTATTTTCGCGATCTTTTGGGCTTTTGCTAAGCGGGCTTCGCTGGCGGCCAAAGCGGCCATTGTTTGTTGGTCTTCGGTAATATCTTGATTTGTGCCCCTCAGACCAATTACTTCGCCAACCTCATCCTTTAAGAGATTGATATATGCTCTTAGAATTTTCTGTGTATTGCCAGAGGTCGTAATGCGAAATTCAATGGGTTTTAACACATTTCTATCACCCCTTAAAAGCTCATCTACTGCTTGCTCAATGATGGGTAGATCGTCTGGATGAACAAAGCTTAGAAATCGCTGGTAAGTGGGCTGAAAAGATGTTGGATCAACATCAAAAATCCCATAGGTTACCTCAGACCAATACAGTTTTTCTACACTAAAATAACTTTCCCAATAGCCTAATTTTGCGATTTTTTGAGCTTCTGCTAGGCGGAGTTCACTTTGCTCTAATGCTTTTAAAGTGGTTGTCTCGGCGGTTACATCCTGCACAGCTCCTCTAATAGATAACACTTTGCCACGATCTGTGCGACTAATTTCAATGTAATTATTAAGGGTTTTCGTTTTTCCTGTTGGGGTGATGATTCGAACTTGCTCAGTAAGGTTATCTTTTTGTAGTTTGCCTGTAAAAATATTCTTGGTTAAGGTTTGGATGCGGAGGCGATCATCTGGATGTAGGAGTTCTGTAGCAATTGCGACTGTGGGTTCAAAGCTATTAGGCTCATAACTTGATATCTCAAAGCATTCCGGCGACCAAAAGATCTTTTTGTCAGTAATATTCCATTCCCAAACGCCAATATTGGCGATCGCCTGTGCCCGAGCCAGCCGTGCTTCACTCTTTTCTAGAGCCGCAATAATTTCCTTGTATTTTGTAATGTCTTGGCAGATCCCCTGTATGAATACAGGAGCACCGGATTCATCCCGCTCAACCGTAAAGCGATCCCGGACAAATTTCACTTCCCCTGCTGGTGTCACAGTACGATATTCCGTTTCTCCCGCAGAAAGATCCCCATTGAGGATTTGGTCTACCCTCTCAAGGAGCAGGGGACGGTCATCTTTATGCACTAAAGCGAAGAAGTTCTCGAAGTTGGCCTCAAGGCTCTGGGGTTCAAGGCCAAAAATTTCGTAGGAGTTCTCTGACCAATAATATTCGTCGTTCACAATGTCCCATTCCCATACTCGAACTTGGGCGATCGCCTGTGCTAGAGCCAGCCGCGCATCACTTTTTTCTAGAGCTGTAATCGTACTCATCTCTGCCGTAATATCCTGTGCCGCCCCCCGCAGAAGAAGGATAGTACCCGACCCATCACGGACAATTTCAATGCAATCCTTGAGAAATTTTGTTTCACCCGCAGGAGTAATAATGCGATAGATTTCATCGTCGTTATACTTGCCACCAGACAAAATATTTTCGATGACCACATTGACACGGGAACGATCGTCAGGATGAATCGCGTTCAAAAATAGCGCCGCTGTTGGTTCAATACTGTTAGCCTCATAGCCAAAGATTTCAAAACATGCCGGCGACCAATACACAGCTTGGCTCACGAAATCCCATTCCCAGACACCTAACCGAGCAATTTTTTGGGCTGCTGCCAGCCGATATTCGCTGGTGCGGAGCGCTTCTGCTGCTGATTTTCGTGCATGGATATCTTCAATGGTGGCCACCAAGTACGCCACTTCACCCTGGAAATTTTTAACCGATGCAATGTGAAGACTGCCCCAAAACCAACTACCATCACTGCGCAGATAACGTTTCTCACAACTAAAAGTATCGATTTCTTGGTTCCGGAATTTAGCAAAAATCTCAGCACTTATGGTGTGATCTTGATCGTAGGTGACATCAAAAACAGAGCGACTCAGTAACGTGATGACTTCCATGCCGAACATTTCTGCGCCACGTTGGTTGATAAAACGAAATTGTCCTGTCAAATCTGTTTCGGCAATACCAATCGGTGCACAGTTTAGGATGCTGCGGAGACGGGTTTCACTCATGGCTAAAGCATTGGTACGCTGGCGCACGAGGTCTTGTAGGTGTGCTTGGTAGGTATTGAGTTGAGTGGCTAGGCGGTTGCGAGCTGTCACATCTACTAAAACTGCCAATGCGAGTTGTTCAACGCCAGAGTTGTCGATGGTGCCAGATAGGGAAATATCAATGATTTCGCCATCTTTCTTGACGAACTGATATTCGACATCGCTAATCTGCCCCTGCTGGTAAAAGAGCGGCAGCATTTGCTTGGCAAATTCCTGTGATTGTAATGTGAGAAATTCGGTTAATTTACGGCCAATTACTGCTTCGCGGGTATAGCCCATGACTTCTAACCAGCGATCGCTCACCGCGACGATGTCTCCTGTTTGGTTAACTGCATACAACATGGCGGGTGTCTTTTCGTAGTAGTTCCGCTGCTGCTGGGCAATGTGGGTCAGATATTTTTTCTGGGCTGTGATATCGACAATCACGCCATCAATCCAGAGTAAATCCCCGGCTTTATCAAAGATGCCCTGTCCCCGTTCATCGACCCAGTGCGTAACGCCATCGCGATCTATGAGGCGATACTCCAAGGCAAAAGGTTCTTTTTTTTCTAGGTGTTCGTCAATATTTTCTTCAACTAGGGTGACATCTTCTGGATGGATTAGGCTGGCAAAGGTGCGATTTCCGGTCGGAAAAAAGTCAGTGGCTGGATAGCCGACGATATCGGCGATCGCATCGCTAATATACACGCCTTGCCAGTCTTTATTGTGGAGACAACGGTAAACGGCACCGGGAATATTTTTGATGAGTGTTTGAAAGCGATCGCCCTGAAATTCTGCGAGCGGATCAGCGGCTGGAGCGGCTTGGGTTAGTCGGTGACGACGTAGACAATGGCTGAATAGATCAAGGCTAAATTCTGACCATAGAAAACAGTCCGTAATCGGTTGGCGAAAGAGTTCCGCTTGGGTGATTTCTGACTCTGTTAGCCAACAACAAAATTTATTTTGAAAAAAGTCTAAATGATCTAATAAATATTTAAGGGGAGCATCCCCCAAAAAGACATCGTATTTCATCAACTCGTCGCTCGAGTCCACTTGATCTATGGCCAGCCATTCCACCTGAAATTGTCGATGATGACTTTGGCTGAGTAATGCTTGCATCCGCTCGTAGGACTCCTGTTCTGTGGACAGGAAAGCAATAACAGAAGGAACTTGACTCATGAATTTGTCAACGCGTGGCCTAACTTTAGGGCGATCGCCTACCGTTTTCTATGTAGATTATGTAAAGGTTTAATCAGTACTACCGTGATCTGAAATAGTGAATACTCTAAATCTTTTGCAAAAGACAATGCTTATGGGAGTAGCCGATGGTTGCGTCACAAACCTTGTCCCTGCAAATATCCCGTTACGACACCCATTATTAATATTGATCCTATCGCAACTGGGAGATTTTGACAGTCTCGAATATGCTTGGTGGCTCCAAAAAGATCGCGCATTGGTTGCTGATTTGAATGTTGTGGCTGTGGGGATTGGCGATCGCGCTGCTGGACAAAAATTTTGCGACTATACGGGGTTCAATCCAGAAAAATTATTTATTGATCCAACAGCTACATTACATCAAAAATTAGGGCTTTATTCTGGTTTGCAATGGAATTTTCCGGGATTGAAAGCAGGGCAACAGGCGTGGGTAAATCTCATGCTCATGTGCGCAGGTATCGCGAGTCCCGGCACATTAAAGGAAGTGTTGCGTGGCTACACTGGCGATAAAAATGCCCCCCAACTTTTTGGTGATGAAGAAACAATCAAAGCGCCACCTTTACCAGAGCTAAAGGGTAAATTTTTTGAAACGGCTGGTGGCAAGGGATTTCAACGTCCGTTGGAGCTCGCAACATTGCGGTTACGAAATATGGGGGAAGTGTTGGGCAACTGGTCAACCTATGTCCCCGATGCCAGCTATATGACCCAACGGGGCGGCACATTTTTATTTGATACGGATGGCGAACTGCTTTACGAACATCGTGATCGCGGTATCCTTGGTTTCGCTGAAAATATGAGCCGTCCTCTATCATTTTTAGGGGATATTAAATTCAAATCTTCTACTACTTAAATCTGTTCGGTTGGCTCTTTTAATTCATGTCAAAAATGTTGTTCCTCCTAAATTCCCCTTTCCAAGGGGGACTTAAATTATTTGTCTGTTTTAAGACCGCTGGGGAAGAATGGAAATACAGTATCGACTTAATTTTGAAGTTTATCGTCGCCCTTTTCGTACACCTCTCAAAACCCATCATGGTTTATGGTCAGTGCGGGAGGGTCTTATTGTTTCTTTAACTGATGCATTGGGCAATACCACCCGGGGCGAGATTGCGCCGCTGCCTTGGTTTGGCACAGAAACGCTGGCGGAGGCGATCGCCTTTTGTTCTGATATTTCTGGACATCTTTCTTCTCGAAAGATCCAGCAAATACCGAATCATTTGCCTGCCTGTCAGTTTGGTTTTGAAACAGCAACATGGCCCGTCAATCCTGAACTTTTATCAAGTATTTTAAATCCGGAAAAATGCTGTCAACTGCTCACGCCGCAGGTGGAGATGCAGAGTCAAGTTTTAACTTTCATTAAACAAGGTTTTCGCACCTTTAAGCTAAAAATTGCGGTTCATAATTTCACCGATGAACTTGAGTGCTGTGAGCAAATTTTGGCAATCCTACCACCTGATGGCAAACTGCGACTGGATGCCAATGGTGGTTTATCGTTGGAGCTGGCAAAACGGTGGGGTGAATGGGGCGATCGCCAACCCCAACTGGAATTTTTAGAACAGCCACTTTCGCCAGAAAACTTCACCCAGCTACTCTGGTTACAAAATAATTTTCAAACAACCATTGCCCTAGACGAATCTGTGACAAATCTCGAAAATTTGGTGGCTTGTTATGAGCAAGGTTGGCGTGGTGTTTTTGTGATTAAGGCGGCGATCGCTGGCTTTCCCCATCGCTTAAAGGAACTGTGCAATACCTTAGATTTGGATGTTGTATTTTCGACTGTTTTTGAAACAGTAGTCGGGCGCAATGCCCTCTTGCACCTAGCCTCAGAGGTTCGCCATGATCGCGCTTTCGGCATGGGCGGCAGCCATTGGTTTAACGATTGAGATTTATACAATTCTGCGCAAAGCCTGAGGACGATGAGTATAAAATACTTACATACATAAACTTGAGGATTAAATGTCGTGATGAAGCGGGTTATCACAAATATTTTGGGAAAAATGGCGATCGCCTGTTTATCTTTACTCATAATTGGCGGTATGGTGACGACGTTTCACGCCGATGCGTTAGCCGTGGACTACAACAAACGCACCTTTATCCAAGAAGATTTTTCCCACCAAGACCTCAAGGGCAATAGCTATGATCTTGCGAGTTTACGGGGCAGTGACTTTAGCTATTCCGATTTGCGGGGTGTGCGGTTTTTCTCTGCCAATCTCGAATTTGTAAATTTTGAAGGGGCAGATATGCGGGGCGCAGTGCTGGATTCTGCCCGTATTGGCCATACAAATTTTACGAATGCTAATCTTGAGGGCGCTTATCTAGCCAGCGTAAAAATTACGCCAAGTACCGTGATCGATGGGGCGGACTTTACCGATGCGTTAATCCTGAAAAACGAAAACGAAAAACTCTGCGAACTCGCCACAGGCACAAATCCCACCACCGGACGCGACACTGCCGAAACTCTCTATTGTCCCTAGGGCATGACGACAACTTTCGAGTTAGATTTTGACGAATTTCAACCCCTGTCTGCTTTTGTACGGCGGGTTGATTTTTTTATGGGGCAAGCGTTGCAACATGCCGAAAATTTGACTGAGACTGTTCCTCCCCTGCCATTTGATTTTGCCGCGACTGATCAACCGCCGACGGTCTATGCTCACCCTGCTGTGCTCAGTTTTGCCCAAGCGTTTCAGCTCAACGAATTTGAGCTGGATGTTATTGCTTTAGCCCTCGCTCCAGAGCTTGATTTGCGTTATGGGGCAACCTACGCCTATTTACAGGCAGACCCAGTCTGCACATATCCGACGGTAGACTTTGCCCTGAAAATGCTCGGTGGTGATGGGGGCGATCGCCTGCAACGGAGGCATCATTTTTCTGACGATGCGCCATTAATTGCCCAGCATATTATTCAGTTAGTACCGCCTCCCAACTCCATTAAACCGAGCCTTATTAGCCATTTTCTGGTTTTAGATGAACAACTCATGCGTCTGTTATTTCAGCAGTCAGGCTTAGATCAGCGTTTAAAGAATCTCTGTGAGCTCCATACGCCCCGGGGGAAGACGTTACAGACATCTCTTTGTACGCCTTTACAGCGCAATTTACCGCTGTTTATTTCGGCGCATTGTGATCAAAATCTACCCCTGCGGCTTTATTTACAAGGGAAGCGTCCAGAAACTTATTTTGATACAGCCTTAGAAATAGCATCAGCACTAGATATGGGGTTGCTAGAAGTACAGATTTCGGCATTGCTGACCCTTCAGGATCACGGCTGTGGGCTAGTGCCATTTATTTTTCGTGAGGCTTGGTTCCAAAATGCGCTGGTGTATTTTGAGGGGATTGATCTGTTGTGGCGAGACGATTATCAACGGGTAAATAGGCAACTGCAAGGGGCGATCGCCCGCCACCAAGGCATTGTCATATTTTCGGGGCAACATCCTTGGCAACCGAGCATGAGAGAAACGTTAGGGGTGATCTCCTTTCCCGTGGAACCGCCCAGTAATGAACAGCGACAACAATATTGGCGGCAGGCTCTAACCGCGGCGGAGATCAGCATCCCAACGATTCAATTGGCTCAACTCAGTGATCGCTATGGTCTCACTCCAAACCAAATTTCCAATGCGGTGGCGATCGCCCAGAAAAAACTGCAATGGCACGACTTTACCGCAACAAATATTGATCCCTTCCAAGAGCTATGTGCCGCCGCCCGCCTGCAATCAGGCCATAGTCTGATCACCCTAGCCAAAAAAATCGAGCCCCAATACACCTGGGCAGACATCGTCCTGCCATCGCCAATTTTGACCCAGTTACAGGGGATTTGCCAAGAAGCCGAATATCGTGATCTTGTCCATGAACAGTGGGGCTTTTCTGAAAAATTATCCCTTGGTAAGGGGTTAAATATTTTATTCGCGGGCGCACCGGGCACAGGGAAAACCATGACAGCTGAGGCGATCGCCAACCATCTCCAGCTCGACCTTTATAAAATTGATCTTTCCCAAATCATTAGCAAATATATTGGCGAAACTGAAAAAAATCTCCGCAAAATTTTTACCGCAGCAGCCGATACAAATGCTATTTTGCTCTTCGATGAAGCCGATGCCCTATTCGGTAAACGCTCAGAAATCCAAGATGCCCACGATCGCTATGCCAATATTGAAGTCGGCTTTCTTTTGCAACAAATGGAAGAATACGAAGGGATCACCATTCTCACCACAAACCTGCGCAGTAATATGGATACGGCCTTCGAACGTCGTCTAAGGTTTATTGTCGAATTTCCGAAACCAGATGTCGGCGATCGCCTCAAAATTTGGCAACAAACCTTCCCCACAATAGCTCCTGTGTCCCCCGATATCGATTGGCAATTTCTCGCTAAACAATTTGATCTAACGGGGGCAAACATTAAAAATATTGCCCTCACCGCCGCTTTCCACGCCGCCGATACCCACACCGAAATTACCATGGCAGCGATTATTTTTGCCCTCAAGCGCGAATACCAAAAAATGGGTCAAATTCTGCGAGATAAAGAACTGGGTAACTATAGTCGTAGTCGGCAAGATTAGCAGGGGTTTAACAGATTAAACCCTGACAGGAAAAGGTTTGAAAGTCTAGCAGAGGTCTTACCCTTGATGGCTTTGACCATAGTGCGGCTAACGCGGCGATCGCCTAGTACATTACCTTGCTGGCGATGCAATTAATTATGGACATGGTAATTCGGTAGACTGGTTGGATGGCCAAGATTAAACCGCTACCAAATGACGTTGTGCAGCTGATTGCCGCTGGGGAAGTGATTGATTCCCTCGGGGCGGTGGTGCGGGAGTTGGCGGAAAATGCCATTGATGCGGGTGCCACAAGAATTCACATCGATATTAATCCTAGCCTGTGGAAAATTCGGGTAGCGGATAATGGGCACGGCATGGATCTCGAAGATCTTGAACTTTGTGCCACACCCCATAGCACTAGCAAAATCGGCGATCGCCATGACCTTGCCCACATTTCAAGTCTCGGATTTCGGGGAGAAGCACTTTATAGCATTGCCCAGGTGGCGCATCTCAGTATTGCTAGTTGTACAGCGGGTGATACAGGTTATCTGTTGAACGCCCATCAAGACAAAATTTCAACGGCGAGTTTACACCCCATGTCGGTGGGCAGCATCGTCACAGTGGAGCATTTGTTCGCAAATTTTCCAGTACGTCGTAATGCATTACCCTCGCTCCAGCAACAGCTCAAAACAATTCAGCAGATTATTTTTCATTTGGCTCTGTGCTACCCCAAGCTCACCTGGCAAGTGAACCAGCCTAAGGGCTCATGGTTTCAGATTGCGGCGGGGGAAACGGCTCTCGATATTTTGCCGCAACTGTTAAAATCCCTTGCCCCACAGGATCTGGTTTATCGTCGGTTTACCCATGCTGAGCTGCCTTTACTAGAAGAACATTGTGCCTTGGAATTGGTCGTCGGTTTGCCAGATCGCTGCCATCGTCACCAACCGGATTGGCTAAAGCTTGCGGTCAATGGCCGCATCGTTAAATTTCCGCTCCTTGAACACTCGATTATTAAAGCTTTCTACCGGACTCTACCCCGCGATCGCCACCCCGTTTGTTTTGCCCATTTGCACCTACCACCCGAACAGATTGATTGGAATCGTCACCCAGCTAAAAGCGAAATTTATCTGCAACATCAAGCCCGCTGGCAGGACGTTATCAAGGAGGCGATCGCCCGCACATTGCGCCTCAGCAAAGCAAATTTACCGAAACTAGAAAACCAGCGAGTTTTAGATCTGATGATCGCGGCTGAACCCAAAGCCGAATATACTGTGACCCCAAAAAAAGCAGTCCAAATAACTACGACAAACATCGATCTAAAAATTATTGGGCAGTCCCGTAATACCTATATTCTGGTGGAGCATAAAGCAGGCATATGGCTTGTGGAACAGCATATTGCCCATGAGCGGGTTATATTTGAGCAAATTCAGGAAAAATGGCAAATTATCCCCAGTTCAAGTCCTGTCATTCTCGGTGATCTTTCGGCAAAACAATTGGAACAGCTCACTGAAAATTTGGGTTTAACCCTTGAGCCCTTCGGCGAAAATCTCTGGAAAGTAACGACCATTCCCGCAGCATTACAGACATACCCAGATCTTGAAGCGGCTCTTTTCGAATTGGCAGATGGGGGAGATCTGGGCACAGCACAAGCGGTGATCGCCTGTCGCACCGCAGTCAAAAATGGCACCCCTTTACGTCAAGAGGTGATGGCAGACATTATTAACCACTGGCAACAAACCAAAAATCCCCACACTTGCCCCCACGGTCGCCCCATTTATTTATCCCTCGAAGAAACATCCCTCTATCGCTTTTTTCGTCGCCATTGGGTATTAGGAAAAAGCCATGGTATCACCGAAACAAAGTCTAGCAAAATTGATTATTAAACTCTCTATAAATCTCTATGTTTGACACCGACAACATCATCGTTTCTGCCGAAGAAATGCGACAAATTGAAGCAGCAATCTTTGAGCAGGGAATGCCTGTCGCTGCCCTCATGGAAAAAGCGGCAACCTTGATTTTTCACTACATTCAAAGTCAATATCCGCGCGCCCAATATCCGACAATCGGCGTGCTGGTCGGCCCTGGCCATAATGGCGGTGATGCTTTAGTGGTGGCGAGGGAGCTATATTTTGCTGGTTATGAGGTATTGCTATATCGTCCCCTAGCTAAGCTCAAGCCATTAACAAAAAAACATTTTGATTATGCCCATTTTTTAAAGATATTTTGTACACCAAACTTTGAAAAGTTTCTAGATTGTGATGTGATTATTGATGGTCTATTTGGGTTTGGGCTAGAGCGGGAAATCACTGAAAATTTAGCATTATTAATAGAACAACTGAATGAAGCAGAAAAAGTTGTAATTAGCATCGATTTGCCATCGGGATTACACACTGATACGGGCAAAGTTTTAGGCACTGCTGTGCAGGCAACGGAAAGTTTATGTCTCGGTCTCTGGAAAAGGCTATACACCCAAGATGAAGCGATCCCCTACATCGGTGAGGCCACGCGGTTAGATTTTGGTATGCCGCCCCAAATTTTGCAGGATGTTCTCCCTCTTGATATCAATCTTCAACGTATGACAACGGCGATCGCCCAGTCTTTTTTACCTTTAGCGCGATCGCCGCTGACTTATAAATATCAACAGGGACATTTATTGCTCATTGGCGGGTCAGCACAATATGCAGGCAGCGTTATTTTGGCAGCTCTTGGGGCAAGGGCTGCAGGCATGGGCATGGTCACTATCGCTGTGCCAGAATCCTTAAAAAATGTGGTGGTGGCACAACTGCCCGAGGCCTTGGTGATCGACTGTCCAGAAAGTCACGAGGGAGTGATAACAAGGCTACCCACATTAGATTTTTCAAAATATCAGGCGATCGCCTGCGGTTGTGGATTAACCCTTACTGGCGCAAACAATATTTTGCCCGATCTTGTACCACGGGAAATCCCCCTCATTCTTGATGCAGATGCCCTAAACTGGCTTGCAGAAGATGACTTAGAACTGATCCAACATCGCCACGCCCCCACCATTCTCACCCCCCACCTCGGTGAATTTCGTCGCCTCTTCGCTGACCAGATTCCCATCGGCGGCGATCGTCTAAACATGACCCAAAAAGCCGCCAAACTTAGCCAAGCGATCACCTTACTCAAAGGCGCAAATACCATTATTTCCCGTCCCAACGGCCAAACCTATTGCGTTACAGAAAGTACACCAGCCCTTGCCCGTGGCGGTAGTGGCGATGTTCTACTCGGCTTAATCGGCGGTCTGCTTGCCCAGATGCCCGATACACCCCTTGAAATTACCGCAACAGCAGCATGGTGGCACGCCCAAGCAGGCATTCTTGCCGCAAAAGAGCAAACCCTCGCAGGAGTAGACGGTGTAACCTTAGCCACCTATCTCACAAAATTTCTCGCAGCCATGGTCGCCAATTCCTAGGGAACGTTAGTTATGAATAAGAATTTAGCTGATATTTCTTTAAAGAAAGGAAGACACGGAGAGGTAGAGACACGGAGAACCAACGAAAATCTGCGTTTTTTGACCCCTAGGATTGTTTAGATAAAACATCTCCCGATCTCTCGCTCTCTTATTCGCCGCGTCCTATTGCCAAGCATTCTTAAGCAAAACTCAGGTTAGGGACATTTTCCGAAGCGCCCTCCCTAGCGGAACCGAAAAACCTGTCCCAAAACTTTTAGCGGTGCATCATACCAATAGTCAATATGAGAAATAATCAAATCCCGCTCATTGACTTCGAGAAGGCTATATCCAGAAATACTTAAACGGGGTTGCCACGGTAAAGGACAAGTCATTTTCAATGTCCAATCAGTACGAATCGTCGTGCCATTACGATGAATCTGATGGAGATCTAGGTCAACATTTCGAAACCAACGACCGAGAAACCCAATCATTTTTTTGTAACGGTGAACCCCTCGAAATTCATTGAGCGGATCTTTAAAAAAGACGTTCCTCGCATAAATCTCAAAGCTTTGATGCTTAGGAAATCGCTGATAGTCCTGTTGCAAGATTTCAAGAATATCCATGGGTTATGCAGCTCGCTTGGTAGAAAAACAAAATTCAATTTATTGTCCACGATCCAGACAGTGAAGTGACAAAAAAATAAGCAAGCAAGGAAACTATAATCAAAGCCAATAAATTTAGGACGATAAAGTTGGGGAGTTGGGGAGTTGTGCAAGTCTCCCAAAGTCAAGGAAACCTTTGGAAAAGACCCGACTGTTGAACCCTAAGGTTTTTGTAATAATCTTGCTAGCCTTGGCTATACAGCCAAATCATGTCAGTGTTTATTGCTTGACTACAGCAGAATCAAGGTATCTTTCGGGGATATTGAAGGTTCGAACGGTTTTTGATACGGAGCCTCACCATGATCACATTTTTCAGATGGCAACACTTTATCGGGTTGATGGCAATACACTGGAGGGCGATCGCCGTAATAGATGATTACGAGTTGATCCTCAGGAGCCATGAGCTAACCTCTTTACATACCATGACTTTTTTGTTCTATAACCATTAAAATTTTTTTTTGACGGAAGTCAACGGAATAAGCTTGTATTTATTCTTATTCAACGCAATTTTTCATTGTCACCTACCTAAATAAGGAACGCTGTAATACATTACAATATTAAAGAAAGCATCGTCTTCAAAGTCAATTATCATATCTTTCAAAATCAAAAAATAGCATCATAAACCGTAGCAGATAATATTAAAAATGTTTATATCTAAAAAATTGGTTTTTACCGAATTACATAAAACAGGATGTAGTCATATTGGCAAAATATTAGGAGCTTTACTTGAAGGCATTCAAAAAGGTAAACATAATAGGCCTCCAGAAAATATTTTAGAAGGTGATTACTATTTTCTTGGCTCTGTCAGAAATCCTTGGGATTGGTATGTTTCCCTATGGTCATACGGATGTGGGCAAGCTGGCTCGATGTATTTAGCTACTGTTGTTGGCAATAAAACTCCCAGACGATTTACTGGCAGAGGTTGGAAAATAAACCCACTGGCCGCATCAAAATCCTATGTAAAAGATTTATTTAAAGACCATGAACGATGGCAAAGGTGTTATGCAGAGCAAACACCAGAAAATTTTCAAGAGTGGTTACGCGTTATTAATGATGAGGAATTTTGGGGAGACTTTGGGGAAGATTATGATCAATATCCAGCAAATCAAAGTATTGGTCTATTAACTTACCGATATCTTCGATTATTTTGTCGTAGTGATTTTCGGAATCTCAAAGACTTCTCTGAAATCTGCCAATTTGCAAAAGATAACTGTTATATTGACTATTTTATTAAAAATGAGTCATTGGAGGCTGATTTAGCTATAGCATTACAAAATTGTGGCCTTTTTACTGATGAACTTTCACTCGTAGAAAAATTAAAATCATTTGGTCGTACAAATACCTCTCCCCGCAAAAAAGATTACCTATATTACTATGATCAAAACAGCATAAATTTGATTACTCAAAGGGAAAAGTTAATCATCGAAAAATTTAATTATCAACCACCGAAAATAAATGTATCTCATGATAAAATAAATTAACATGCATAACAGGGTAATCGTATCAAAAAAAGAGGTCAAAATATGCCCGAATCAGCAAGGATCTTCAGCAAAAAATTATTGTCTAAGCCAGCTTGATATCGTTTCATCTT
>NZ_MRBY01000034.1 GCF_001904615.1 [Limnothrix rosea] IAM M-220 | reverse complement strand
TGTCTCATTTGTTGGCATTTTCCTACCAACGCTGCATAGTCAATCCCGGAGAGCCAGATCCTTGCTGATTCGGGCATATTTTGACCTCTTTTTTTGATGCGATTACCCTGCTCATAAATCAACTAAGTTTTTAATAACATACCCATTTGAAACTATCAAGACATCAATCTAGAGTCAAAAAAATCACTGGTTTAACGAAGTCATATGTTGACGAATGAAAAGGTGATTCTTATAAAGTTAAACTATGAATAACATGATTTTTATGAGTTCAAGCCGTGGGCAGAATTAATGAAAAATACTACACTTTTTATTCGTGAAATACGTATCACTTAGCTAAGAGGATGTTTAAAAAGTCTATTTTATTGATGCATCTCTAGGTTTTTTCACAGTTCTAGTAGCCTGCAAGCCTTATCTTCTCGTTCGGCTCAAGGCGACAAAAGTTACATCAAGACCCTTTTCAGACAACCTCTAATACTCTCTAGGTTAAGATTGAATTTGTACTAATTCTTCTTTGCTTAAAATTCTACCAAGCATTAGTTCTATCTAAGAATGTACTTGAAAAGAAAAAACATTTAATACCGAGTCAATTTATTACAGCAACATATGGAGATCCCTCTGGCTTCGCCACCTCTCTTTAAAGGGAGGCAATGAGCGCAAAAATTTAAATTTATCGTTGTCTTTTTTCGATTTGGTATAAGTTGCTTGGAGTTTGGGTATATTCAATAGTTATTGCATAAACTTTTCCACCTCGATCTAAATCAACCAACATATTTTCATTGACATCTTTAGTTTCTTCAATCGGATTCTGATTAAATTCTAGGTAGATAGTATTTGTATCCTGAAAATACCGAATTTTCATCCCTTAAGCCAGTTTGGGTAGAGGGCGATCGCCTGCATGGAGAACAGTTAAACCAACGACTTCATCATTTTCGCCATACCGAATCACCACATCATCATCGGTGAGTTCTGTATCATCACTGGAGATAGGCGGATTATGGAAATCAATATAAAGAACATCCGCTTCAGCATCGTAAAGCAACAAAAAAGGACGCTTTGGTAAGTCTTGCAATAACGGTACAAACTTGAGATAGTCCAGACTTTCTTCAACTACGGCCATATTTGAATCCTCCGATTTAGCGAGTTAAGACGACGCGTTGGAAATGCTGTAATGACAAAACCATCTTCTGCCGTTTCTTCTTTATACACAGCCACTAAAACTTTACCGACTTCTAACTCTTTAATTGCCATCAAAGCACCATCATTTCCCGTGATGATTTTGTCTGGATTGGCGATCGCCTCTAGGAGAAAATCTTGTTTATCATCTAATCCCCCATGTCTCTCTATGATATGTTGCCAACGCTCATGTGGCAGACGAATGCTTACCCCATTTCTAGAGATCGCTATTTTATCCAATCAATCTTTTTCCTTTCTTCTTAATGATCATAATTGTGTAAAAAAATAGAGGGCATTAACCATGTAATGACCTCTATCAATTTATGAAGATTAAGCTTTTGCGAGTTCTTCTTTCGCAGAATCACTAGCAAGGAATTTTTCGAGTTCAGTCAACATCTCAGCGTCAACTTTGGTCTGCATCGGACAGAACTTCGGCCCACACATCGAACAGAATTCCGCTGTTTTGTAGATGTCTGCGGGTAGAGTTTCATCATGGTACTCACGGGCACGCTCCGGATCGAGGGACAGATCAAACTGCTTCTCCCAATCGAAGTTATAACGAGCTGCCGACAGTTCATCATCGCGGTCGCGCGCACCGGGACGATGACGGGCAATATCCGCCGCGTGGGCTGCAATCTTGTAAGCGATTAAACCATTGCGGACATCTTCCGCATTCGGCAGGCCGAGGTGTTCCTTTGGCGTGACATAGCAAAGCATCGCAGTGCCATACCAACCAGCCATTGCCGCACCGATCGCCGACGTGATGTGGTCATAGCCGGGCGCAATATCAGTCACCAAGGGGCCCAGAACATAGAAAGGCGCTTCGGAACACTCTTCCATTTGCTTGCGGACATTAAACTCGATCTGATCCATAGGAACGTGACCGGGGCCTTCCACCATCACTTGAACATCATGTTCCCAAGCGCGGCGAGTCAGTTGACCAAGGGTTTTGAGTTCTGCGAGCTGGGCATCGTCAGAGGCATCGTGGGTACAACCGGGACGCAGGGAATCTCCCAAACTGAAGGACACATCGTAGCGTTTGAAGATTTCGATGATGTCGTTGTAGTGGGTATAGAGGGGATTTTGCTTATGGTGGTGCATCATCCAACGGGCGAGAATGCCGCCACCACGGGAGACGATGCCAGTAATCCGGTCTTTCACGAGGGGCAGGTGCTCGATGAGAATACCCGCGTGGATGGTCATGTAATCCACACCTTGCTGGGCATGTTTCTCGATGATGTGGAGAAAATCCTGGGCGGTGAGGTTTGACATTTCGCCATGGACGCTTTCGAGAGCCTGATAAATCGGCACAGTACCGATGGGCACAGGCGAAGCATTAATAATGGCTGTACGAATTTCATCGAGGTTCCCGCCACCAGTGGAGAGATCCATGATGGTATCTGCGCCATATTTCACGGCGAGGTGCATCTTTTCTAGTTCTTCGTTGATGTCAGAAGAGTTGGGGGATGCACCGATATTGGCGTTGACTTTGCACTTAGAGGCAATGCCGATCGCCATTGGTTCGAGATTGGTGTGGTTGATATTCGCGGGAATAATCATCCGTCCACGGGCGACTTCATCGCGGATTAACTCAACGGGAAGATTTTCCCGCTTTGCAACATAATCCATTTCTTCGGTAATGATGCCTTTGCGTGCGTAGTGCATCTGCGAAACATTACCTTGACCTTGCCGTTTGGCAACCCAATCAGCTCTCATATTCTTATTGTCCTTAATAAACAGCTTCCCTACGCTGGTATTACCCAGTCTCAGGTTCTAAGGGACTATCTCAGTCTGATTTCTTGCGACAGACACCCCTAGCTATGGCTATAGATTTTAACACCACTTTTAGGGAGAAACCTCTGGATCATGCTGTCTAGTACACAAGATTTGGCGATCGCCCTTAAAATGATGTGACGAAACGAAACAATAAAAAGACAAAGCGAAAAGAACCGTTACCAAGGTCGCCCCACAAGGGTAAAACCAGACCAATAATAGGGATGCATGAGGTCATTCGTGGTGACCGCTTCCACTTTTTCAGAGATTTGGATATTTGCAGAGAGACCAGACGCTAAACGCACTTGTCCGTTAACGATTTGTAAATCCCCATGCAACATTTCCAACTGGGCACGGCGTAGAGCTGCCGCTTTTGTCGGTTCTGTTTGGAGTTTTTGGTAAAAATTTTGCATTAGAACTAAAGTACCGGCATCGCTCACAGACCAGAGACTCCCCAAAGCAGAGGTGGCACCAGAGGCAATGGTCAGGCCAGAAAATCCTAGCTCTGCATCGCGACTACCCAGGGCCGTTTGGCAAGCAGAGAGTACCAGTAAATCTAAGGGGGGATTATCGAGATTGAGTTTATCTAATTCACTGAGGCGTAGCTCATCATTCCAGAGATAAATCGAAGATTTTTTCGGCTTGCCAGAATTAAATTGTGCATGGGTTGCCAGATGGACAATCGGAAATCTCTGGCTTTGACGAGTTTGTTTGAGATTTTCTACCGTAAAGGTTTCATTGAGAAAGCTCTGGCCTTGGGTAAGGTTGGCGATCGCCCCAACTTCCACTTCGACACCCGGCAATGGATCAAGCTCCTTAAAACTATCCGCCCCCATCGCTAAAACCGGCGATTTTTTTAAGGACATGTAGCTGCTATTAATGTTGTAAAAACTGGGAACGACCGCCAAACTATACTTTTCAATAAGGTAGCGATCGCCATCATAGAGCGCCGCAATCGGCAAACTCCGGAGACCTTCATCCAAAGAAAAAATGAGGCTATCAATCTGACTCGCCTGTAGATAGGGCACAATGGGCGCGATCACAATATCGTAAAGTTCGCGGCTAGTCTTTTTATAATCCACATTTTTTCTGCGGAGCGACATCACTAAATCTGCCCGAAACTTGTCAACAAGCGCTGTAATTTCCTTGTGACCACGTTCCTCCGTATAGAGCGTCTGGGGAGGCGTATTCGGCGCAAACAGCAAAAAATTCAACCCTTCCCCTTCCTCTGGATAAGATACATAGACCATCCCATGGCGCTGCCCAGTCGCATGCGTAATTCGCTCTAAAATGTCTTGGATATCCTCCGGCTGCCGCTCAAACTCCGGTAACTCTTTATCAAAATAATTAGAAAACTCAAAAATTCGCTGATTTTCCAAAGACAACAAATCATCAGGGAGCAAAGGCTGCAAAATATTGGGCACACGACTGCGGATACTCGACTCAAATCGGTCAATGCGATTATCAATAGTCTCCTCAATCTTAAAAATATCACCCAACCCAAACTGAGCCATGAGCGCAGCATTTTCCGCCGCCGGCTGCATCTCCGGCCTCACCTGATGAGTTTCAGGACTTGTCATCGCATTGGCAGCTGGAACATCTTGAAAAAATAAAGGAGAGTTTAGAATAATAGTCAAACCCATCGCGAGAAGAAAGAAAAAAAGCAACTTTGCGCGGATCATCACAGTCGTGACCTTTTACTAAAAAGAAAAATAGTGAACTCAACATCCTACGTTAGAGAAGTAGCTTCAGGACAAAGTCGCCAGCGCAGAAGAGAGTAGCACTACTGACGCAACCATGCCGAAAAAGTTCGGGCGGCGATCGCCAACCAATTCCAAGAATACCCTCAACATTTTCCAGATAATTCCCTAAACTAAAAGATAGGAGAGTTAGCGCGGCAGTTGCAGAATAGACCAAAGCAATTTGGATCTATCTCCGAGGAAAGTCCGGGCTCCCAAAAGACCAAACTTGCTGGGTAACCCCCAGTGCGCGTGAGCGTGAGGATAGTGCCACAGAAACATACCGCCGTAACAGTGAACAGTGAACAGTGAACAGGGGACAGTGAACAGTGGAAATCCAGTGGGACAAACATTGATAACTGATAACTGATAACTGATAACTGAAACCTGAAAAGGTAAGGGTGCAAAGGTGACGGTAAGAGCGCACCAGCAGTATCGAGAGGTACTGGCTTGGTAAACCCCGGTGGGGAGCAAGGTCGGTGGGACAAGGTTGGTCTTTTCCCTACCCAGTGATGGAGAACCGCTAGAGGTGACTGGTAACAGCCATCCCAGATAGATAACTGCCCTTGGCATTGCCCAAGAACAGAACCCGGCTTACGTCTAACTCTCCCAACAATTCACCCATTATCAATAAAAGTTTGGATTTTCTCCCGAAAGCCATTTGAGGCTTGAGAAGATACAAATATCAAGACGGGCGAAGTACGTCTAAAAAACACGATCTGCAAATTTTATTGCGGTCGGATTTAGTACATCTCGGCAGTCATTTTTGGTATTGCCCTATTAAGGACATCACTATGTTTATCCGTCAAACATTCTTTCTCTTACTCACAGCTGTTTGTTTAGGCAACACATCTTTTGCTGTACGTCTGACAACATTTTCCACTTCTACACTGTCTTCACCAACGGCGGCGATCGCCAGCGTTCCTTTAAACCCCGGTGAAAAAGGAGAGCCCGACAGCACCATGAGCGGTACAACACGTTCTGGATTACAAATTAATATGCAGAACCTTAGTTAAACCCCCTCAACGAGTAAAACTTTACCAAGCGTTTACATAGTGCCCATTGAACGATTCTTCTGGCAACCCCCACCTTTTCAACAGAACAAACAACATTGAAAAGATAGATCGCAACACAAAACAATCACACAAACTCGGTATTTTCACTGAGAATCCTTAGGTCTAGAAAAACCCAGAATTCAGTAAAACAGCTGTTTTCAAGTACTTTTAGAATCCCTAAAATAGATGTAAATGATTTGTAATGTGTGCTATCTAGGGTGACTTAAGCATGAAGGGATTTCAATCTACCGCTACTAAAACAACTCTCTTATTTGTCGCTTTTGTTGGGGTCTGCGCTACGGGAACAGTAGCCTCTGCCAAAACTGCAACAGTTAGCCAACTATCCTCCCCATCGTTACAGCAACCTTTAGCTACAGACCTAATATCCGCTAAAAAATTAGTGCTCGATCCCCCCCCGGGAAATGGTACACCCAAGCCAGAAAACACTCGCGCAGTTTTTCAGCACATCTAGGCCTTTCATGAGGCAGTACCAACAAAAAAAACAGAGCTAAAATATTTTTACTTCGTTAGTTAACCTTCGGAGGCATTCAATAATATTATTAGGCACTTCTTTTGTCTTCATCAATCACCTCGTTGTGCCTAACTATAGTTATTTGTTGGTTTTATGGCCTCGAATCAAGTGCATACATTTCATTCCAAGCTAGGAATCCTTAAAGTTGCGAAGGTTGCCATTGGTACGTCTATTTTTACAGTCTTAGCAACCTTAACTGGGATTTTTCAAGGTGCAGAATGGTCACTGTGGGATCGGTATTTTATTTGGCGTTCCTACGAGGTTAAAGATCCTGAGATTGTCGTGGTGACTATCGATGAGGCCGAGGCAACAGCGTCAGGAACATGGCCTCTCTCAGATTTAGCTTTAGCTGAACTACTGCAAATCATTGACCAGCAAGAACCGAAAGTTATTGGTCTTAATTTATTTCGCAATCTTCCCGTCGGCGAAGGGGAAACCGCACTTAATGAAGCTTTTCGAACTATTCCTAATTTAATTGGTACGAACAAAACCATTGGGACGAAAGTTGCGGCACCAGAAGTTCTCGAAAAAAAAGACCAGGTTGGCTTTTCTGACATTATTGTGGATGCTGATGGTGTGGCACGACGGGCGTTATTGTCGGTGCGATCTGGGGAAGGTCAAGAGGTGGAAGGTAGTTTTGCACTTCAAGTGGCTCTGAACTATCTGGAACAAGAAGGTATTTCCATTGAACTTGAGCAACCAAAATTTACGCTGCCATTACTCGGCAATCCCATCAATAAAGAATATGCTCGTTTAGGCAAAACGCAATTTCGGTTACTTGAAAGTAATGATGGCGGCTATGTTCGAGTCGACAATGGTGGCTATCAAGTGATGCTGAATTATCGTGGTGGTGGTCCTCAACATTTTTATACGGTTTCGATGCGGGATCTGATGGCTGGGGATATTCCAGCGGAATTGGTGGAAAGTGTCGATAAGCTGCCTCTCAAGAATCGAATCGTTATTATTGGGATTACGAGTGATAGTAATGGTGCTCAATTATTGACACCTTATAATCGTGCGCAGGGCAATCAGCTAAATGTCTCGCATCAACAAACGTCTTCAACACCGGGTGTGTTTATTCATGCTCATATTGTGAGTCAGTTGGTTCAAGGGGCGGTGAACGGTCGGGCTTTGTTTAAGATGATGCCGCAACAGGGAGAATGGTTGTTGGTATTTGTTTGGGCGATCGCCGGGGCTAGTGGTCGTTGGTTAATGCTAAATGTGCGCGGCTTACCGCGACGCATGGCGATCCACAATTTGCTTTTAGTGGGTTATCTGGGTGTGGGCACGGCAATTATTGTGAGTTGTTCCTATGGTGCTTTTCTACTGGGATGGTGGATGCCCGCAATCCCCGCTGTCTGCGGCTTTGTGACGGCATCTTTAATTATGGGAAGTTACTACAGCCATGAGTTGCAAAAAATGGCAACTTTAGATGCTCTCACCCAAGTGGCAAATCGCCGTTATTTTGAAGAATATTTATACCAAACATGGTGGAAGTGCGAGCGCGATGGCAAACCTCTCTCTTTGATAATGTGTGATATTGACCATTTTAAACTGTATAACGATTTTTATGGTCACCAAGTGGGCGATCGCTGCCTACAACAAGTCGTTGCCAGTATCCAGCAAAGCTTACGGGATAGTGACCTTGTGGCACGTTATGGTGGTGAAGAATTTATTATCGTCCTGCCGAATACCGATGAAGCTGGAGCAAGCCACGTTGCCGAGCGTATTTGCGATAAAGTTGTAGACCTTAAAGTCGCACATGAAAAATCTTTGACATCTTCTTTTGTGACGGTGAGCTGTGGCGTTTCCAGCGTTCAAGCCCACCCCCAACTTAGTCCTGTTGAGCTCATTGCTAGTGCTGATCGCGCTTTATATTTAGCCAAAGCTGAAGGTCGTAACCAAGCGAAATATCAGCCCTATCAGAATCTTCCTCCTCTCAAGTAGTTTTAGACAGCCAGTTAGGGTTTGACTTGATCACGCGTTAAAACGAAGAAAAAGGGCTGCTGAATTTTTTTGAAATCCATAATGCCAAAAACTCGATTTTCATCTAGCTTTCTAAAGGAGTCGTTGATGGGCAAGTAATCGTAAATCATCGTTGCGGTCACTTTGCCGCGATTTTCCATCATGCGTAAGCGTGCTTGACTTTTATCTGTGTTGAATAGAGAAGTGAGGGCAATGAGTAATGGTTTGAAAGAAGGATTGTTGGGCATTGGCAGTTTTAATACCATATCCATCGCAGAGGCAAGGGGAGCAACTTTAAAAATTTCACCGCGTCTGTTGGCAAATAGTAGGGGATGAACTGTCTCTGTATCGATAAATTCTTTGCCGTACCAATTGGACATTTCCAACATGCCGTCCATCAGGTGACCTGTATCAATCCCCTCGCCGCGCCAACGTCCCCACATAAAATCGAGGCTTACAGGTGCAAGGCTGTCGAATAATGCGAGGGCTTCTGCTGTTGTTGCTTGTCCTGCATCAATAATCTGTATATTCGGAGGGGCGATCGCCATATGCTTTATCCTGAAAACTACCTATTCACAGGATAAACAAATTTTCTTGAGTAATGAGAACCCTAAACTAGGGTACGGTCAGTCAAAATATCATAACCATCATCAGTCACAAGCACCGTATGCTCATATTGTGCAGATAAAGACTTGTCTGGGGTAATGACAGTCCACTGATCATCAAGGGTAATCGTTTCCTTTGTCGTGGCATTCACAATAGGCTCGATCGCCAAAACCATACCCGGTTGCAAAATTACATTGGGAAGCTGGCGAGTCCTAAAGTTAAACACAGAGGGTTCCTCATGGAGATCTTGCCCGACACCGTGGCCAGTAAAATCTTCCACAACGTAGTAACCATAGCTCATTACATGGTCTTCTACAGCCCCAGCAATATCTAATAAAGAGTTGCCCGGCTTAACCTGTTCAATGCCTTGGTAAAGTGCTTCTTCTGCGGCTTTCATCAGTCGCTTGGCGGCAGGTTTTATTTTTTTGCCCACACCAACAGTAATGCAAGAATCGCCGTGGTAGCCTTCGAAAAATGCGCCTGTGTCAACTTTTACGATGTCCCCTTGGTGAATGCGTTTATCTTTGCGGGGAATGCCGTGAACTACTTCGTCATTGACTGAGATACACACCGAGGCAGGGAAGCCGTAGTACCCTTTAAAGCTAGGGATTGCACCCATTTCCCGAATGCGCTGCTCGGCATAGTGATCAACATCCATCGTTGTCATGCCGGGCTTCATTATTTCGCCGACTTCCTTGAGAACGGTTGCCACAATCCGTGAGGATTGGCGCATAATGGCGATTTCCTCGGCCGTTTTAATCTTAACTTTGCTTTTTTTGCGGCGACGGGGTAAGCCTGTTTGTTCTTTTTTGGGGGGTAAAAGAAGATTTAATAACTGTCTCAATACATCACCTTTAGGAAATCTCTGGCATATCCGGCAATCAGCTGGGCTTTATCCATGCCGTTCACAATACGGCGGGCATTGACGAAATCTCGGCGATCGCCGGAAATATAATCGTCGAGCTTATGTCCCGTAAAGGAACCGTCCCGCATACCTAGAACCAAGATTATAGCAGCGATATTATACTCTTGGGTAAGCTCAGGATTGCCAAGAAGATCAAGGCCAGCACGATCACTCCAACGGGTGTAATTTAGTCGTCCAGTAATTTGCACAAAGCCACGGCCTTTATAACGAACGCCGTCACCGGGTTGGGTATTGCCGAGATCCGAACGTCCTTCATAGGCTGCACCACTGGCAAATTCCAACATCCATTGCCCCAGACGTGATTCATGGCGTGCGGTGGCCAAAATATAGGCGATTTGCCCTAAATCCACAACACCATCCCGCTGGCACTCTTCCAGAATGAGGGGAATAGACGAAGCGGCATAGCGGCGCATCCCACCATCGGGCAAGGAAGCAACGAGGCGATCGCTATAAAAAAGCAAAGGACGCGGCGGTTGGTAAACACTGACCCACTGCTGGAATAAGCTCATCCAAGTTTGTTGCCCCACTAAACCGTCAACAATTAAATTTCGCCGTTCCTGCAATGACCGAACCGCTTGTTCTGTACCGGAGCCAAACAGACCATCAACGGATGCGGTCGATGATAAGAGACCATCTCGTTTTAAGAGCAACTGCAATAATTTAACGTCCTGTCGGAGGTTGGGGGCAGAGATACCATCGCCCTTTTGGAGGCTGGGATAACTGCGGCTACTGGGATTACTCGGAATACTGACGGGTGTATTCGGAGGCACCGTAACTGACCATTGGGTTGCCGCAGCTTCTACTTGGGTAATAAACGTCTCAAGGGAACGCCAAGTTGAAGGCCCAACAATCCCGTCGGCCACCAGTTTTTGGCGCACTTGGAAAAATTTCACCCCATTTTCAGTTTGCCGCCCAAATTGCCCATCGATCACGGCTTTTTCTGGAATAAATAAACCACGCTGGAGCAAGGTTTGCAGATAGCTCACCGTTTCGCGGAGTTGGGGAGTTTCGATGCCTGCTCCCCGTCTCAACAATGGCTTGGGAATATTGGGGTTAATCTGTGTGACTGGGGCAGGAGATGGCGCAGGGGTCGGCGTGGGTGAAGGGGTCGGCGTGGGGCTGACCACAGGGGCATTGTCTGTGGCGGCGATCGCCTTACGAATCGCTTTCCAAGTTGATTCATCAACCACACCAGTCGCTAACAAACCATACTCCCGCTGCACAGCCTTCACTGCCGCTTCAGTGCCTTTCCCAAATAATCCATCAACCACACTATTGGCAGGCAGATATCTCGCTTGGATCAATAACCTTTGGAGCTGTTTGACCTCCCCAAGATACTCTTGGGAATCAATACCATCGCGGTACTGTAACACAGGCTGCTTACGCTTCTCCTCCGCAGCCAACTGCTCCAAAATTTGCCAAGTTTCAGCACCAACAATCCCGTCGGCTTCTTGGTCCATAAAGTTCTGTAGGGCCAGCACTGAAGTTCTCACACTTTGATCAAACTCCCCATCCACCGTCGCTTTTACCGATAGAAACCGTGCCTCTTGTAAAAGAATTTGCAAACGGCGCACATCTTCTTTTTTGTCAGAACTGTTTACTCCATCACCATATTTCAGCACAGGATAATTACTGTTAGGAGCTGGGGTGGGAATTGGTGTTGGCGTTGGCGTTGGTGTCGTAATTGTGGCAGGGGGTAAGGTTTCACCCATATCCAAAACTAGTTCTTCTAGTTCCCGCCATGTGTTTGGCCCGACAATGCCATCCACGAATAGCGCTGTATCTCGCTGAAAGGCTTTCACTGAAGCATCCACGCTGCCGTCAAATTTGCCATCAACCTCTGCGTTACGGGAATAATAGCGAGCCTTTTGCAAAAGGATTTGTAATCGCTTTACCGCTGGTCGCTTCTCTGGAGAATTCATGCCATCACCAAGGCGTAAAACAGGATTTTGGTTGCTGCTAGCAACAGGGGCAGGAGTTGGTGGGAGTGGGGGGCTAGGAATGGGCGCTGGCGTTGGTGTTGGCGTTGGACTGGGTGTTGGGATAGGGGTCGGGGCTGGGGCTGGTGGTTTAATCACAAAGCTCGGATCTTTGGTCGGAGCTGACTGAGGATTTTGGGAGGATTGCTGAACGTAGTCTTCTAGGGCGTTCCAAGTTTTTGAGCCGACAATGCCATCGACCAGTAATTTTTTTTCCTTTTGAAATGCTTCAACGGCGCGTTCTGTTTGTAACCCGAAAAAGCCATCGATCGCCGTCTCAGGGGGCAAAAATTTGCCCTTAACAAGGAGTGTTTGTAGAACCTTGACATCATCGCGCAGGGCAACGGAACCAAAGCCGTCACCAGACCGCAAAGTGGGTTTCTGGTCGAGGAATAGGCGACGATAGGTTTCGATCGCCTCCCAACTTACCGCACCGACGATGCCGTCGTTGGTGAGTTTATTTGAAAGCTGAAATGCTTTTACGGCTGACTCGGTGATCATCCCAAACAGGCCGTCAACTTTCGCTGTGGAGGGTAAAAAGCCTGCTTCTTTCAGAAAAGACTGGAGATACTTTACGTCATCACGTTCTTCTCTGTTTTCAATGCCACTTCCACGACGGAGGACGGGACGTTGGGTTGCCATGGGCTTTCCTGATTCTATATGCGTCGGTTTTATCGGTTATATCACTGATTGTATAGCGGCGATCGCCACCAACCCAGCATTGTCACTAAATAACACCAAATAGCTTCTCTATAGGTGCTTTTTCTAATTTTTCATGCGCGTGGATTTAGGAGGAATATTTTAAGACTAACGTTTTTTTTGATCGCGTAGGCGCTCTATTTTTTCGGCCGGGGCAGCGTACAGTTACCTAACATAGTTATATTCAAATAGACACCCAAAATAAGTTTTCGCCGGTTCTGAGGTGATGCACAAAGGGTCTGGGCTAATCCCCAAAAACAAGATTTCTCGCATCCTAGCTCACACCATCTCTGATGAAGCCGAAATTTAACGTGTTGCAATGGGGGCGATCGCCTTGACATCATCCAATCATCTCAATCGTTTTATTCGACAAACTGATCCCCAAAAATTATCCAATAAAAAAAATTATTATGCAGCCAAGCTGAAAGGAATGATTCTCAATAAGGGCAGTTTATTGCCAAAATAAATATCTGCGAGTATCATTGTCAATAAGCAGAACTTGTTGAAAATCTATGCTTGTACCTTCCTACGATGTTAGTGCGCTAAAAGCTGAGCTAAATGCTAAAGGATGGCGGCTCACCCCCCAACGGGAAAAAATCCTTAATACATTTTTGCACTTGACCCAAGGCCATCACCTCAGTGCAGAGGATTTGCATATGAAGCTTTTGGAGCAAGGCGAAAAAATCAGCCTGTCGACGGTGTACCGTAGCGTCAAACTCATGACTCGTATGGGCATTTTGCGGGAGCTAGAGTTGGCTGAAGGTCACAAACACTACGAACTTAATCAGTCCCAAGAACATCACCATCACCTCGTCTGTGTGCAATGTAATAAGACTTTAGAATTTGAAGATGTTTCGATTAATAAGCACAGCATTGAACAATGTCAGCAACAGGGCTTTGAGCTCATTGATTGTCAGTTAACGATCACCACCATTTGTCCAGAAGCGCGACTGATGGGTTGGCCTTCGGCCTTGCCCCACGATTGGGTTTGTTCAAGGGTTAAGGCACAGGATAGCTTGTAGTGGGAGTGCCACTGCTCATTACTAAAAATTTAACGGTTGGTTACGGTCAGCGTTTACTGTTTGGGTCTTTATCTCTATGTCTACGATCAAAGGCCTTTGTCTGTTTGATCGGTGCGAATGGTGCGGGCAAGTCAACCTTGCTCAAAACCCTCGCGGGATTACAAAAGCCTTTAGCTGGCAGGGTTTTTTTTCGGGAACAAAATCTCCATCAACTGCCACCGGAGCAGCGGGCAAAGCACCTAAGTATGGTACTGACGGATCGCCTTGAGTTGGATTGGTTGTCGGTTGAGGAGTTGGTGAGTTTAGGACGGCATCCCTACACGGACTGGCAGGGGCGTTTAGGGGCAGGGGATCGTGATATTGTGCGACGGGCGATCGCCGCCGTGGGTTTAACGGAACTTCGACAAAAATCGATTACCCAGATCAGTGATGGGGAACGGCAAAAGGCGATGATTGCCCGCGCCCTAGCCCAACAGACAGAATTAATGATTTTGGATGAGCCCACGGCCTATTTAGATTTGCCACGACGAGTGGAAGTGATGCAACTATTGCGTTCCCTTGCCCATACAGAAAATAGATCTGTTTTGATGTCGACCCATGATCTAGATTTAGCTCTGCGTAGTGCCGATCAGCTGTGGCTGGTTACGGCCTCGAGGGATCTGGTGATGGGCACACCGGAAGAGTTGGTTTTACAGGGTGCTCTTGGTGCCACTTTTGGCAGTGATCGGTTTGAATTTGACCGAGTCAGTGGGCAGTTTCAATTGAATTATCAGCGGCGATCGCCCATTCAGCTCCAGGGTGAAGGATTAGTCACCACTTGGACAGCTAGAGCCTTGACCAGATTAGGCTACGAAATCACGACAGAAGCAACGGATTTAGTGCTCGAAGTGCGTAGCAATCCTGACTTGTGGATCCTGAACTGCGGCGATCGCCCCCTAAAATTTCAGAGCCTCGGTGAGCTAAGCACCCATCTCCAAGCGTACAATATGAACACTGTTGACCAAAGCGGACATGGCAGACATTAGAATCCCCCAAAAAGATATCCTCGCCCTCAACCTTGAGCCCATTCAAACCCTAGTGCAATCAATTTTAGTCGAGGAGCAACTGGCCGATTCTGAACAAAAGTATCGCCTACTTATCGACTTTCCCCTAGACGAAAATGACCCCCGCGAACTCTCAGAAATTCCAGAAATACGTCTGTGGTTTGTGCGCCTCGATGCCCTATTTCCCTGGTTTTTATTTTTGCTCGACTGGAAAGCCGGAGAACTCGCCCGTTATACCGCGATGTTAGTTCCCCACCAGTTTCATCGCACCGAAGGTATCCAATTTAATCCCGAAGCCCTCGAAATTTTTGTAATGAGTAAAGTTTTTGCCCTAAGCAACTCTCTACCCCAATTGGGGATTCAGCCCCAGTCTCGCGTTAAGGCGATCGCCCAGATGTTAGGCTACGAGCTAGATGACAGCTTTTTAAACACCCTCATTTAAGACCTAAAAACTCCAATCATTTGGATAAACATCAGTCTATGATCATTTTGTAATTCATTTATACGTATTATCACCGTGGTGAATCTTAGGGAAATCCGATAAATTTACCAATGAGAAAGAAATTGTTGCTCAAGTCCCAATGTCTCTATTATTTAGGTTTTTGGGGCTTTTTAATGCCAAATTTTAGGTCTTCCCCTCAGCTCCGCGGCGATCGTCCTCTCCAAAATCCCCTGCGTCACCACAAAATTTTGTCATCACAAAAAAACCTCTCCCAGCCGGGGAAAGGTTTACTTAATATCACCAAAAATAGTCAGAGAGAGCATCGCCCCAAACCTCTAACTAAACCCTTCGAATCTAATCTAAGCAGAAATATTTTCTTCCCACTTACGAGGCGCTGCCGCACGACGGATATTGCGCCAAATCTGGGTAGCAGCTAAAGTCCCATCAGAAACGGCCACAGACACCTGATTTAAACCCTGCTTGAGATCCCCCAAAGCAAAGATACGTTCATGGCTGGTTTGACACATATCATTAGTGACAAGATTTTCGCCATTCCACTCTAAGCCTTCAATGCCTTTGAGATAGTGGTTGTGATAAATAGATCCCATATTAATGAGGCCAGTCGTTGCTTCGACAATAGTGCCGTCTTCAAGCTCCACACCACTCATTTTGTGATTTTCACCGTGGAATTTAACGATCTTTTGCTCATATAGTGGGTAGCCATAGTCAGCAAGCTTTGCCTTCATTTCGTCACTCACATCCACAAGACCATGGGTCAAAACAGAAAGATAAGGCGTAAACCAATTTAAAACAAAGGCTGCATTGATTTGACCCTCTGTGCCAGCGATGACAACCGCCTTTTGATCCCACATGTCATAGCCATCGCAGATCATGCAGACATGGAGCGTATAGCCTGCGTAGTCATAGACATTTTGCATGTCGTCAGTTTTAGGCAGATTGTCCATAATGCCCGATGCTGCTACTACATATTTACTGCGAAAGGTGTAGTAGGTACTATCTTTGCGACCAACTTTTACTTTAACGGCAAAGGTTTCACCTTCATCGGTAACGTCTTCCACGTAGGCTCTGAGGTGGTCTGCCCCCCATTCAATCGCTTGTTTGGTACTTTGATTTAGCACATCGCGACCGGGGGTTTCTGGATCTAACCCAACGTAATTTCGGACTTCTTGCATCCACAGCGATCGCCCACGCCCCTTTTCAACGATGAGACACTTCAAACCGTATCGCGCGAGATAAATAGCCGCCGATAAACCTCCCATACCGCCACCGACGACAATTGCGTCATAAATCGTATCTAGACGTGATTCGAGATTTTTACTGGAGAGCTTCATCGTCTATATTCCCCCACGAAATAAACAAAAATAACTAAATAATCGAGTGCTGCATCAACACCAATAAGCCTAAACCAAACTCAATCGATATGGACAAAAAAGCAGGAAGCCTTTGTGCAGCCCCTGCTTCTAGTCTAGTAACATTTCATCAATGGCTGTTAGTGTGGAAAACTAGCCAACAAATTCTTTGACGGGGTCAGAAACGCCGGGAGCGGACTCGCCTTTAATATAGGCAAGCATTGTATCTGCATCAGAAACCTCGAAAGGATCTGTGGGGCAGTTGTCAGCGAAGTCTGGCTCAACAAACATTTTCTCGATTTCGCCGTCGTTGACGAGCATGGAATAACGCCAAGAGCGCATACCGAAGCCGAGGTTAGATTTGTCGACAAGCATACCCATTTTACGAGTGAACTCACCGTTACCGTCGGGGAGCAGGAAGACTTTGTCAGCGCCGATTTCTTTGCCCCACTTGAACATCACGAAGGCATCGTTTACGGAGATACAAATAATTTCGTCAACGCCTTGGGCTGCAAATTCGCTATAGAGCTCTTCGTAACGGGGAAGGTGGTTGGAGGAGCAGGTGGGTGTAAAAGCACCGGGAAGGGAGAAAATAACAACTTTTTTGCCGCCAAAAATGTCAGCAGTAGTTTTGTCTTCCCAGCGGTAAGGGTTTGGTCCGCCTACTGATTCGTCGCGTACGCGGGTTTTAAAAACTACGTCGGGTACCTTAGCCATGTTGACCTCGTTAATGGTTTGATAACAGTCGAAAGTTTGCTACTTTCCAAAGGCTAGAATAATTCTTATTTAGGAATAAGTCAAGAATAATTTGGTTGGGATTGGCAAGGCTGCGGCGATCGCCGTGAAAAATAGAGTCAAAGCCCATGGGTTTAGAAGGGCAAAGTTAGGGATGTGTGAAATTTTAGCGAAGTAAGTCAAACCTTTTGAAAATCTCCGATTTTTGAATTCCAAGGCCTTTGTACTAATCTTGCTAGCCTGGGCTATGGAGGTTGGAAAAATACGGATCTTAGAGTGTTTGGTCTGGCTCAACCACGGGGGCGATCGCCGCGCCATGCTTGGGAGGCCAACTCTCATCGGTGTAAGATGATAAATTTCCGCCACTATCGAACAAAGTCTTTCGACGACTTTCCTCAAGGGCAATATCTTCTTCCACAAAATGTCCTCGCTGCCGCTGTTGATTAACAGATCAAAAGATTATTGAAGAAAATAGGTCTGCATTTTTCCTTTTCCTTTAATTTCAATCGCACCTCTTGGTTCAAAGTGATATTGATTTTTTAGGAGTTCGTAGGTTGATTCTGTGACTTGAATTTGTCCGGGTAGCCCGTGGGATTCCATGCGACTTGCTGTATTGACGGCATCGCCCCAAAGGTCATAGATGAACTTTTTCTTACCAATCACACCTGCGACAACGGGGCCGCTATTAATCCCGATACGCAACGTAATATTGATGTTTTTGGCGACATTAATTTTCATTAATTCTCGTTGCATTGCTAATGCCATTTCGGCGATCGCCGCGGCATGGTCTTCGCGGGGTTCTGGTAGGCCAGCCGCAACCATATAGGCATCACCAATGGTTTTAATTTTCTCTAGACGCAGACTTTCACAGAGATTATCAAAAGCAGAAAAAATTTCATTTAATAAATCAACTAATTCGCGCGGTGGATAGCTTTCCGATAACTTAGTAAACCCCACAATATCGGCGAATAAAATAGTGACATTACCAAAACCATCAGCAACGGGTTTACTACCGTCCTTTAGCTGTCGCGCAATTTTTGGCGGCAAAATATTGAGTAATAAACTATTGGATTTTTCCTGTTCAAAAAGCAGTTCTTGGTTGGCATTAACAAGATCAGCGGTACGCTCAATCACTTCTAGCTCTAAATTTTGAGAAATATTGTTGAGGCGACGAATGGCAATCACCAATCCCGATAAACCCAAAATAAATAGCGTTAACAATAAACCCAACAAACCCACTAAATTCCACTGGGTCTTTTGCACCAAGCTATCAAGGGGCTGAATCACTTCGACAACGCCTCGCACATCGCCTACTTGCCAATTTCTGCGCGGAGAATCTGGATGGCTATTATGGCAAGCAATGCAGCTCGGCTTCATCACATCTGCTGCGGCATAACGTAGAGATAAACGGTTAGCAAAGGTTTCAACATTGGCAAAGGTTTGCTCAGGGTGTTGCTCTAGGAAGGCGATCGCCTCCCGCTCAAACTGATCCCTCGCACCACCCGTTTCCTTTCGCCAAGGAAAAGGATAGTTACTGTATAACCGCACCCCAACACCCGCTTGATTTGAACTAATTTGCTCCCCTAGCTCAATAAAATAAGTCGCTGGTAACGGAATGCCTCCAGCAATATTTCGATAGTCATGGGTGGCCGTAATGCCTGCTTGTTCTCGAATACGACCCACAACGCTGTCGCTGTAGAGAGTGCGCGCCATTTGCAGATTTTGCACGGAGGTTGCCGCATTTTGCTGCGCTTGGGATTGGATCAACTGCTCCGATAATTGCCATACACTCACAACGGTTAGCGTTGCGCCAACACAAAATAACAGCGTCAAAACCAGAACAATTTGCTCGGCAACAAGACGACGCAGGAAAAACCTAAGCTTACGCAATAGGGGCGATCGCTTCATTTAAGTTTGGCTGATCCTTACACTGACAAAATTCATGCTGATCCCTCTATTCAGGAATACCCTTCTTTTCGCCACCAACCATCTCACTTCAGCGAAATCTTAGTTACGAATTCTGTCGTTAATTTTACTGACTTTACCGAGAACAAGGGTGAATCAAAGTAAAATCAAGCCTCTTTATCCCTATACCCATAGCGCAAAGTCAAGCATGTAAGAGATAATTAATGAAGAAATGTAAAAAACTCTCATCTAATGGAAAAACGCACTATGCGCGTAATCTTAATGACTGGAAAAGGAGGTGTTGGTAAAACCTCTGTCGCAGCAGCCACTGGTTTACGCTGTGCCGAGCTTGGCTACAAAACCCTTGTTCTGAGTACCGATCCAGCTCACTCCCTTGCCGATAGCTTTGATATAGAGCTCGGTCATGATCCCATCAAAGTCAAAGAAAATCTTTGGGGAGCAGAACTTGATGCTCTCCGCGAACTCGAAGGAAACTGGGGCGCGGTAAAGCGCTACATTACTGAAGTCCTACAGGCTAGGGGTTTAGATGGTGTGCAGGCAGAAGAACTCGCGATCCTACCCGGTATGGACGAAATTTTTGGCCTCGTCCGCATGAAGCGTCACTATGACGAAGGCACTTACGACGTTCTCATTATTGACTCTGCCCCCACTGGCACAGCGCTACGCCTCCTCAGTTTGCCGGAAGTTGGGGGCTGGTATATGCGCCGTTTTTATAAGCCGCTTCAGGGTATGTCTGTGGCATTACGTCCCCTTGTGGAACCTATTTGGAAGCCTTTGGTGGGTTTTTCTTTGCCTGATAAAGAAGTGATGGATGCGCCCTACGAATTTTATGAGCAGATTGAAGCTCTTGAAAAGGTGCTAACGGACAACACTGTCACCTCTGTGCGTCTGGTGACGAATCCTGAGCGGATGGTGATTAAGGAGTCTTTACGCGCCCATGCCTATTTAAGTTTGTATAACGTTGCGACGGATATGGTTGTGGCAAACCGGATTATTCCAGACACTGTTGAAGACCCGTTTTTTAAGCAGTGGAAGGAAAATCAACAAACGTATAAGCAGGAAATCCATGATAATTTCTTGCCTTTACCTGTGAAGGAAGTGCCGTTATATCAAGAGGAGCTATGCGGCCTAGAGGCGCTGGAGCGGTTGAAGCATACTCTCTATGCGGATGAAGATCCGACCCAAGTTTATTACAAGGAAGATACGATGCGGATGATCCAACATGATCAGAGCTATAGTCTTGAGCTTTATTTGCCGGGGATTCCGAAGGAGCAGATTCAGCTAAATAAGACTGGTGATGAACTCAATATTCGCATTGGTAATCACCGTCGCAATCTTGTTTTGCCCCAGGCGCTAGCGGCGCTTAATCCTTCTGGTGCGAAGATCGAAGAGGATTATCTCAAGATTAAGTTTGCGGCTTAGTAACGATAGCTTGTTCAATTTTGTCTGGGGTATAAGCTCTCCTAAATCTTCTTTTGTGGGGGGGACTTGAGTTTTTCAGTCGTCTCACAAATATATTGAATATTAGGAATATTAGGGGGTTCAGTTTGGGCGATCGCCCTCTCTTGTGCAGTAGCCCATAAAATTCGTTCAATTCACTAAATAATATTGCGTCTCTCTGTCCGAATTGGGGATGGAGAGATTTTTTATTTATCCTAGACTTGGAAAGTTGAGTTGGCAAAATACCCATGATGGACGTAAAACAGGAAAAAAATTGGGCGATCGCCTGTCATGCGGCGAGCTTGGCATGGATTCCATTGTCGCTAATTGGGATTGGTGCTATTCCATTTCTCAATATCATCGCCCCAGCGGTCATTTGGTATCTCAAAAAAGACGAGTCTAAGCTCATTGATGAGCATGGCAAAGAGTCTACTAATTTTCAAATTTCAATGGCGATTTATGGTGTTGTTGCGGGCATCGCTTTTATGGTGCTGATTGGTATTTTTATCTTTTTTCTTTTAATCGTCGGTGCAACAGAAGGTAATTTCTTCGCCGTTCTACTTAGCTTTGTTACGGGCTTTGGCTTTATCTTGGCTGTTGGTCTGATGCTGGCGATCGCCATCTTCCAAGTCATTGTAGTGATTAATGCAGCGATGAAAGCAAAAAATGGCGAAATGTATCGCTATCCTTTTAATCTGCGATTATTGTAATTTTCAACTTACAAAAGTTTGTGTTTTCCCCGGTGAAAAGGCGATCGCCATGCAGTTAGATTTGGTCGTGATGAGTAAATTTTTAAGCTACATATTACGGCATCATCCAGCGGCAATCACTATCTCCCAAGTCACTACCATAATCAATGCAGCAATAGCAATGAAAGCGAAAAATACCGAGATGTATCGCTATCTCTTTAATTGGCACTTAGTTTAATTAGGAAAGTTCACATCTATTAAACACAATCGATATGGAAATCCCAAAAAAGTCTTACTTCTGATATAGATAAATATCTTACTGATGCCCAATCTAAGTAAGACAAGATCTCCGTTATGATCATTCTCAGAACTAAAGAACTAATTATTAATGCTAGATGCCAATTTTTGGAGTTTATGTAGTGATGCCGCCCTAACATCCCTAGGCTTTTTTTGGAAAGCCCTTTGGGCATTTATCCTAGGCTATATTATTAGTGGCTTAATTCAAGTATTTGTTACCGAAGATCAACTCCAAGGTGCAATGGGAAACGCGGGTCGAAGTAGCGTAGTCTTAGGAACATTTTTCGGTTTTATCTCTAGTTCCTGTAGCTTTGCTGCATTAGCAACGACAAAGTCTTTATTTCAAAAAGGCGCAGGTTTTATTCCTACAATGGCATTCCTTTTAGCATCAACGAATCTAGTTGTTGAGCTAGGGGTAATTATTTTTATTTTCTTAGGTTGGGAATTTGTCATTGGAGAATATCTTGGTGGTGTTTTATTGATTTTCTTTGTGTGGGTTCTTTACCGCATAAAACCCCTCAAAAGGTTAATTCGGAATACTCGCAATCGCCTTCAGAACGAACAAATCAGTCATCATAGCGCTGATAAAAAAAAACAGTTATTGTATCAGAAGATGATGCAATTACAGACTTGGCAAATGGTGGCACAAAAATACTTTATGGAATGGGGAATGGTTTGGAAAGATGTCACGATTGGGTTTACTGTAGCCGGTATCATTGCAGTGTTTGTTCCAACAGTATTTTTTGAAACCTTGTTCATCGGTTCAGGTCAATCTAATCCAAGTTTTTTTGCCGTACTTGCCAATGTTATTGTTGGGCCGATTGCTGCTTTTTTTACATTCATTGGTTCCATGGGAAATATTCCTTTGGCTGCAATTTTATATAACAATGGCGTAAGTTTTGGCGGTGTGATGGCGTTTATTTTTAGTGATTTAGTCGTCTTTCCTGTTATTAGAGTCAATGCGAAATATTATGGCTGGAAAATGGCTTTGTATATCTTGGCATTGCTCTTTGGCTCCCTGATTGCAACATCTTTAGTGCTTCATTATAGTTTTGCTTCACTAGATATTTTGCCAGAGCAGGTAATGACGCGAGGGGCTACAGGCGAGCGCTTTCAAATTGATTACACATTTTTTCTCAATATTATTTTTCTTGCCATCACTAGTGTCTTTTTCTGGCTCAAAACCTCAGCGGATCACATGAGTGGTCATCATCATGGAGAACGCAGTGTTGTCGAAAGGATTTTGTTCTATCTTGCGATCACCGCTTATATTTGGCTAGTGAGTGGTATCTGTCTTTATTTTGTTGCATAAATACTTCCCTTAAAGTTCAGATAAATCGTAGAGTGACTATGAACTTAAAAGTCGCACCAAAATTACCACTATGAGGTAAGGCGATCGCCCCTATATCGATATTTTCAATAAAGGTATGGCATAGCTAGAAAAAAATCACTTACTTGGACATTACCCATATTTTGACAAAGTAGATCAAAACACGATATTTCAAAAATTCTTAGGTGAATATTCTCTCTAAAAATAACGATGTTCACTCGAATCTAACCTTGCAAAAATACTAGGCGATAGTCAATAAAATTGAGCAAAATAACCTAACCAAAAATATTAAGCAAACCCTTTTTATCCGACGATCAAAAAATCATATTATCTTGCTCTCCCCATAAACTTTTTTCGTCGAGATAGTGTGTAGCAAACCAACTTTGTGATTTTTTTTGTAGCATAGACCTATCTACTATGTTGCAGCTTGGTCTCTTGTGTGCTGACTAATTATGTTGAAATCACTCATTCCTGTTTTGCTCGGTATGGCTGTTGGCCTCTTAATCGGACCGGTTATACGACAGACATTTCGACGGTCTGCCATAGCACCTAAACCTATGGCTATTGCACATCCTGATTTACAAGAGACCGAAGCTCAAACTAGAACACAGACTCAGGATATTTCTAAAGGTTCACCGATTAGCGAGACAGGGCACATAGATGAGCTACGGGCTGAAATACAAGGTTTACGGGCAGCGAATCAGCAACTTGCCTCGGACAATCAAGAGTTACAAGAAAAACTAGAGAAGAGCGAGAAAGAGTTACAGCAGTTTATGCTTGACTTCGATCTCGACAGTGAGCGCAAAAAATTACAGGCTCAAAATAATATTCTGCGTAGCGAACAAGCAGATACACAACGGGTTATTGAACATTTAAAACAAGAGAAGAATCAGATCGCAGAGCAAAGTAAACTATTGCAATTTCAGCTAAAAACTCTAACGGAAGATATTACGGCCCAAGGGCAATTTCATCAGGTTGTACGCACAACGGATCTAATTTTAAAATCTTCAGAAATCGATTATTATGACCATGAAAAGCATGATTTAGTTTTAGAAATCCTAGAGGAACAGGTTCATAAAACGATAGAAGGCAGTAGACGGTATGACCTGCTGGTGGATCTCCTCAAGCATAATCAAAAAGTTGATCATAAAAGTGATCTTCTAAGTGAGCTGGAAAATATCTTTAAAGGTATTAAAAGTTTTAGTTCCCAAGATAAAAAGCAACTTACCAAAATTGGTTTTCTTGTTTCTGATAAAGGAAAACATATTAAGGCTATTTTCCACGGCGATCGCCGTTACCAGATCAGTTTCGCCAAATCCTGTAGCGATACTAGGGGCGGCCTAAATATTATTGGTGAAATTCGCCGTAAGGTCTTTTAGCGACAACATGGCGATCGCCTATAAAAAATACAATCCCATATGCCTATTTCTATAGATCAACCGATCAAGCCATCCGTAAACTTTCCGGGAGATAATCGCCAAGATCCCTGATTTCTGACGCAGTAACCCTAGCCTGTCGCAGAAATTTTCAAGAAGTCGGGGATCTAAACCTACCAGTGACAATTAGGCTAATCTCAACAAATTTCTTGTCGGAATTGGGTCTACGCTTCTAAGATTATTGAGGCTTACGGGAAAAATATCGGATATTTATGACTAGCTTCACTGAGATCGCACCAGAAGACCTTTCGGCAGCAGCAATGACCAGCAACGAGTTTGGATTTGAGCTACCAGATCCAGAGGACGATAAGCTCCATGAGGCAGAGTTTGAAAGTCAGATTGAGCGGGCATGGCAAGTCTGCGATCGCTTTGATCTCCAGACCGATATTTGGCGCGGCAGAATTATGCGGGCGGTGCGCGATCGCGAAAAGAAAGGCGGCGAAGGTCGCGGTGCAGGATTTCTAAACTGGCTAAAACAGCGGGAAATCACCAAAAGCCAAGCCTACAATTTGATCGAACTGGCCAATAGTGCCGACACATTACTCGCCGATGGCCAGCTAGACGCAACGAGCATTAATAATTTCAGTAAAAATGCCTTCGTTGAAACCGCAAAATCCTCCCCCGAAATTCAGCAATTGATCTCCGAAGCAGCTCAAAAGGGCGATCGCATTACCCGCCGAGAAGTGAAGCAACTCTCCGATGAATGGACAACCATGAACTCCGATTTGCTGCCCGATGAAGTCAAAGAACAAGCTGCGAGTGGTGCATTACCCAGTCGTTTTCTTTCGCCCCTCGTCAAGGAAATGGAGAAACTGCCGGAAAGTCACGTCACAGCAATTCAGGAAGAAATCCGCGAAAAACCAGACTCCGACACTGTTAAAAGCGTCACCACAGAGGCAAAAAGTCTCGCGAAATATATGGACTCCGCTTCCCAGGTTCAAACCTTGCGCAAAGCCAATATCGACCTCGAAATGGCCCTAGAAGAAGCGTTACGTTTAGATTGTCTCGGCACTGCCGCAGACCTTGTCAAACAAGCGACCCAAATGGAGCAGGCTGTTGTTAAACTCTTTACTACGTGGAAGCGCATGGGTAAACTCGCCGATCGCCTCTATGTCGATACTGGCGCAAGTAATCCCTATCTGCGATCACTCCTCGGTTCCCTAGAAATTCTTAGTGGTGAAGTCATTGAAGTTGACCTTGATGAATCAGGGGAAACCAGTGTTCGTCTACGCATTATTGGTGATGAATAATTTAAAAACCCATAAAACCCATAAAACCCAACAAAAAATACGCAGCTTTGTAGCCTGTTGCCTTAGCTACTTAATTTTCCTCGGTGGTGTCGCCCTATATTGGGCAGCTCCCGTTGCCGCATCACAGGATACGGACATCATTGAGTGGTTACAATTTGAAGTTCCCCAAGAAGAACAGGCATTATTTATCGCCAAAGAAACCGAAATTTGGGATCCCATCAATCGGCGATCGCCAGAATACCGAGGCAAAGAAATTTGGCAAGATAGCCGACAGCCAAACCAACTAATCATGATCAACCACTGGCAAGGCATACAACATAAACAAACCATTACCCAAGCCACCATTCAAGCAGCAGAAAAAGCCTTTGACGAAGCCGTTGGCAAAACCTACCCTATTCTGCAAAGTAAAACATTCCGAGTCCTACCACTCCAAACAGAAAACCCATAATATTGAGACCTTAACCCAAGACTTTTTCAACAATTAAATATCTATTTTTTACAGACATCACAGCAAAAAAAATCTAACATTAACCACTAAATTAAAATCACCTTTTGTTGACAGGTAAAACGATGTCAAAAGTGGTTCCAAAATTCACCCTAGAGTAACAACATAATTCACCATTATGCTGGTCAATTGTTTGTCGACAAATTGCTAGACCAAGCCCTGTACCTTGCCCAATCGGCTTTGTGCTAAAAAACGGTTCAAAAATCTTCTCCTGTTTTGAAAGCTCAATTCCCATTGCATTGTCTGCAATAGAAATACAAATTTTACCCGGATTAATTATCCGGCTAGATACAGAAATTCTTGGTTTCGCATCTTCTGAATGCTCGATTCCCACCCCTTCCTTTAAAGCATCGATAGCATTATGAAGTATCAGCATCACAGCATGGTTCACAGCACCAGCATCACAAGTGATATTGGGCAGTTTTTCATCATAATCCTTCACAAGTTCAATCTCTAATTTTTGTTCATCTATTTGAGCTTGCAATAAGTCAAGAATAGCTTCTAAATTAGTGTTGACATTAATACTTTTCCGGCCTTTTTCGCCTAAATGAGCTAGTAATCGAAGAGATTTTACAATATTTTCAATACGCTCAGCGCCACTCTGCATCGACCGAAATAAATGCGGTAGATCATTGATCAGGTAATCCAAGTCAATTTCTTTGCTGAATGTAGTTAATTCTAATGATGGTTCTTTGACTTCTTTTTGATACAAGTCAATTAGTTCTAGTAACTCTTTTGTATAGGTTTTTAGACTTTGAATATTTCCGTAAATAAAGTTGATCGGATTATTGATTTCATGGGCAATGCCTCTGACTAAATGCCCAAGAGTAGACATCTTTTCGGCATTGATCAAGCTTGTTTGGGTTTGTTTTAACTGTCTTAAAGTACTGGCCAGCTCATTTTGTTTTTGATCTGATATTGCTAATTCTTGATTTAAAAGTCGGGTTTGCTTAGACAGCTCTAGCTGAGCGATGACTTGACGACCTAAGGCCGCTAGAGCGTTCTTCTGGGAGACATCCAACTCGCGCGGCTGCTGATCAATGACACACAAGGTGCCGAGGGCATAACCATCGGAGTTTACCAATGGCGCTCCTGCGTAGAAACGAATGTTGGGATCGTCGGTTACTAAAGGATTTTCGGCAAAACGCTTATCTTCTAAAGCATTTGGAACGACCATTACTGGTTCTGACTGCATGATGGCATGGGCACAAAAGGCTTGTTCTCGCGGGGTTTCTGTACTGTTGAGACCAAGGTGAGATTTAAACCATTGACGCTCATCATCTATGAGGCTGATTAATGCAATGGGAGTGCCACAAATCTGGGCGGCGATCGCCGTCAAATCATCAAAACTTTGTTCCGGCAAAGAGTCTAAAATACCATAGTCACGCAAAGCTTCTAGACGTTGCGATTCGTTGTCTGGGACAGGATAGGTATTCGCCAGTGGTGAGTTTGCTATCGCTCTCATCGTGTTACATTTTCCTTTTGATTCCAAGCCTTTTCTTCGTTGGTATCCCTACAACACCCTGTGTCAAAAAATTACGGCCACACTTCAGACAACTTGCTTGCCAATGTTTAAAGAAACAAAGCAGCAATCCCTAAACATCGTGTTAACCATAAATGAGCGCTGAAATTACATATCTTGATCGTAATTTTTTAATAACAGTCTGACCTCAGCCAAAGTGCCGAAGAGCAAGCGACACAAGACTTAACCTTATCTGGAAGTTGTACTATTTTATCGATCCGTAAGGGTGAAAGCATGGATTTGCTAGGGTCAAAATATTGATTTTTTGCTCTACTAAAGATTTGCCATCACCTGTGAATACCCAGACCCAGTATGTGGGGCAAGACACCCAATCATTTTTCTAGAAAAATAAGAAGAATATTTTTGGTCTGGCGCGTTGGACTGTCTCGATTAACGTTATCCAAAACGTGGGATTTCAGCTTTCTTTGCTTCACAAATCAGCCGCTTATACTAAATAAAAACAGAGGAAAATATTTTGATTTTGACAACCACAACGGATATCCAAGGTAAAACCATCGAATCCTACCAAGGTATTGTCACCGCAGAGGTGGTCTATGGAACCAACGCACTACGGGATTTTTTCGCGGGGATTCGTGACATGATCGGCGGCAGAACAGGCAGCTATGAAAAGGTTTTCCAAAAGGGACACCAAGATGCTCTCAAAGAATTGGAGCAGCGTGCCCATAAGCAAGGCGCTAATGCTGTCATTGGTATCAGTGTGGATACAGGGACTGTTAATGTCGACGAAAAGGGGGTACTACTTCTGATCACAGCAACGGGGACGGCTGTAAAACTGAAGGAGTAAATTCGTCTTGTCTGAAAACTGGGGTACTAGGATTCGAACCTAGGAATGGCGGTACCAAAAACCGCTGCCTTACCGCTTGGCGATACCCCAAAGCGTTAAACGTATTTATTTAAGCCTTAACTAATATATCCAGACAAAATTGGATTGTCAAGAAATAACGCAAAAAAGTTTTGGCATGTTGAGGGAACTCCGGTTATCAGCAGGTTTTATTGTCAAAAGTTCGAAAATCCAGTACATCTTTACAGTTGCTCTCAATAGTTTTATGTCAGATCTGCGCGAACAATTAAAGACGGGTTTTGGGGAAAGTGAATGGCAGGATCTTGCTCCCCATGCGGCTCGTGATGCGATTATTGTCGTTCATCCTTCCCTTGATTTGTTGATGGTTGGTGAGGCGATCGCCACGGATAACACCGCGCTGGTCAGCCAGTGGATGGAGGGCACTTTGGTGCGTAAACCCATGACAGAAGAATTAACGGCTTGGAGTCGAGTCGCAGGACGTAAATTCTCAACTTTAATTGTGCAGCCTTTTGTGCTTGTGACTGGCGAAGTGACCGATGGCTAGACCCGCTTTTTATCTTCATCTGAGCCATAAAATTTTCTTTGCACCATGCGCTACACTGATCGAACAGATCCGCTAATATTTGCGTCGATCAGTACGTCGTCATCTATGATTTGAACGGTGTCACCGTCTGATTTTCTTCGGATTAGTCTTCTGAAGTGACGAACAATATCGTAACCGTGCACTTTTGCCCGTAAGCATGAATGATCCTGTGAGCGTAATGCCCAACCCTAGTCCATCTCAATTATCGACATCGGAGCAACCGTATCTGCTGCGCAATTTACCGGATATTTTGCCGGAAGGTAAGGCTTTTCCGCGACGTGCCCAACAGCAAATTGATTTATTGCTGCTTGCTCTCGAAGCCCTCGAACTAGGTGGCTCAGAATTGATGCTTGCTTCGGCAAAACGTCTTGAGCTGGATAGTATCATCACCAATCGAGTCGCTCTCTGGCGGTTGCGGTGTAGTAATCCTTGGCGGCGATCGCACACCCACCGGGATTTGACCCCCACCCAAGCAAAGGCTTTAGTGCTTATTGTCGGCGATCGCGCGAAGCAGCTTACAGCATTGTTACGCCAGCTGCTTTTGGCAGAACAGCAAGTTCGGAGCCGACAGCTGCCCTTTGATAGCCATTTCCGTTTATCTGAATATTTAGAGCGATTTCGCGCCCATTTCAAAAGTCGCATGAACTCCCGTCGTGTGCGGGTGATGCTTTACAACCAGTCCAAGCAAGACCTCAACGAACTGGCCCTTGATTTACTCCAGAAATTACTTTTTTGTACTGGAACCGTTGGCACCCAGCGACTATGGGTGAGTTTATTTGATGGAGAAGTTAGTTAAGTAAACGATGAATATTCTCAGACAATATAGTCTCCCCAATTGCACTTTGATCCTCGAAGGTTTTGATGATGGTACGGGAGACACTCTACAAACCCTTGCTGTCTTGTCTAATGTGGAATGTCGCTTTGTCACTTCTCGGCAGGTGCTTAATGGCGGCAAAGTCTTTTTTGACCATCTTGTGCGGGCAGTGAGTGAATATGCCCAGGGTTTATTAAGTGGGATGCAGCACCCCATTGATCCAGAGGGGACGACTGGGGATGGTCAAGTAATGATCGAAACCATTGCACCGAGTAATATTCACCGTGTTGTCTGGCAACAGGGCGATGTCGGCGCGACGGATCAAGCTCATAATGAAGTTCACCTCACTACGGCGGAATTGTTTGATCTCACTGAGGCGATCGACCAATTTTTAGCGGACGGTCTCACCTTGCCGAATTTTGGTCTATCGTTACAGCCCCTCAGTCGTCGTTATAGCATTCCTGAACAATCTTTAGCGGAGCGCGTCACGCCCCCTCTAATTGGTGTTAGTGGTTTTGCCCTTACTGCTTTTGCGCTCTTTTTTGCGCCGATACCCGAAGCAACTCGCCCTGTGGAGGAGGCAGCCAATGATGGTGGTACAGAAAATATTGAACAAACAGCGGAAAATTCAACGGATGGTGCAACGCCACCGGGCTTGGCGGAAAATGACCCGAACGCAACAGTACCGGAAGAGGCTGTGGTTTCTGATGAGGAATTAGACCAGCTACTGACGGCGGTACCGGAAATTGATGATGGTTTAAGTTTAGCGATGATGCAAACTTATCTTTACCAGACGCTGAATGAGGCTTGGACTGATCGTCCAGACAATCAAATGGCGGCCTATCGTCTATCGATGGCAACGGATGGCGCGATTGTTGGTTATCAACCGATTGAGAATACACCGGAGGATTTGGTTAATTCAACGCCATTACCGCAGTTGGCTTATTCTTCGGTGGATGAGGCGATCGCCAACTCAGAAGAAGTGGGTCAATTTAAAGTTGTCTTTAACGACAAGGTTTTAGAAGTCAGCCCTTGGAACGGTTATGACCGCGAAATTGCCTTTGATACAAGTGCCGTTCGCGGTGATGCACTGCGCGATTTGATAGCTAGTGTGCGTCGTGATATTACCAGTGCTTTAGATGGTAGAACCGTTGCCACTGATACGGCGCTTCGCTATAGCATTGGGGTGACTGACGACGGGGCGATCGCCTTCTATGTTTCAGGAAATGGTGCGGCGGAGACTGCAGTCAATGAAACGCCCTTACCAGAATTGATACAGCCCGATGCAGCAGGCATTATTCCGGGTCAAAGTATTATTCCCCAAGAGCCTTTAACCCAAGTAAATGTTGTTTTCAGACCAAATGGTGTAGTGGAAGTCAGTCCTTGGGCAGGGTATCGTTAGAAATACATTGACTAGCTCGGAAGTCATGACCTACAGTACCCAAGATCTCATTCGGATTCTCGACCAAGAACTTAAAGCCGCATGGCGGGGCGATCGCCTATTATTATCTTCGGAAGATCGTGTAGGAGTCCCCATTGTCAGCATGGCTCTAGATCTAGAGCAAGCGGGCAAAGTCTTTGCCTGCAAAGATTTCACCCAACAAATCCATAAATACCAACTAGAACAAGGGGTGTCAGGCATTATCTGGCGCGAACTCATTGTCGGAGAACATCACCTCCGGCTGCCAGAAATTCACCAACAGCTCATTGCCATTGAATCCGACAAAATCATTTTGCAGAACGCCAAAGCAGAAGTTCTACAATTTTGGTGGCAAATCACCTCTGGACTAAAGTTTTGGGAGCTAAAAAATCACGAAACCTATCCCCTAACCATCGATAAAATTCACCTTGCAGCCCAGCTGGCCGAATGGGCAGAAATTGATATCGGACGCGACGAAGTTTACCTTGCCCTATGTTGGGGAAATCCCAAAGAATGCCATTACCGTTGGGCGCACCCAGACTCCGGCTGCGATCGCATTATTGCAGCAGCCAGCGAACCCAAACAACTCAATATTTTCTAGAGCTTGCCAGACTTAAACCGTTAAAGAAATATTATTGCCGAGGGGTAAAAAGATCGTAAAAACATCATCCCCAGAAGGGCGCTGGCGAATGCGCAGCTTACCACCTAGGGCATGGAAAAGATTTTTTGTAACATTAAAATTTAGGCTCAGGCTACCCGTTTCAGGCTGGAAAATCAATAACTGTCCGATCGCCTTTTCGAGACATTTTTGCCCAATCCCTTGGGATTGAACCTCTAGCTTTAACTGATTACCAGCAGTCGACACATGAATCTGCACCTCAGAACCAGAAGGCAAGCGTCGAGTAAAGGTTTCAATCAGGCCAGAAAGCACTTGGTCGAGCATCGCAGGGTCACTCACCACATGGGGAAGCGTTTGGGGCAAAATCACTTGCAAATCAACATTGCGACGCTGGGCTTGCTTCTGCCACAGAGGAATACCATTGTAAAAAATTTGCTCGAGGGAAGTCGGAATGAGCTGAACTTCGCGACAGTGGGAAGGCGTTTCCAGTTCGGCGGCTCGGAAAATTAACTCCATACGACGAATCTGCTCGTTGCATTCTTGCTCAATGGTTTCAATGCGCTTGACGATATCTCCTGTTAAATGCTTTTTCTTTTTTAGTAATAGCTTGGTCATGGTGCGAATCGTTGTCAGGGGTGTCCGAATCTCGTGGGTCAGGGCTTGCAACAATTCCAACTCAGGTTGAATATCCCGGGAGACCGATACTTTTTCTTTAACGGGTTTGGTTTTCGGTGTGGCCGTAACGAGATTCATATCCGGGAGCGATCGCAGCATCAACTGACTAAAACGTGACACCAAGCGATAATCCGGCGCAACGGGTGCAAACTGTCGCCACAATTGCTGAATGGTTTGAAATTGAAAGGGTTGTGTAAGCGCCATACGCCAGCGCAACATTTGCCACAATTCATTAAATACTGCCGGGTCAAAGGAAAATTGGAAGCCCCCCTCATCGGCGGAGACCATGGCAAAACTAAACTGCGGCGTGAGCACGAGACAAAACCGTTCTTGATGCAGCGGATCGTTAGCAAAAATGGGAAATTCTAAAAAGCTATGGGTCGCAGTACTTGGACAATCTTCCACAATGCCCGTTAGCTGTAGCGTACTAATGGCAACTTCTTGGAGACTTTTGGGGGCAAAGACAACCTGCTGATAATGCTCCGAAATTTGGCGATCGCAGAACATTGGGCTAGGACTTGAGAGCACCATGCCAGCTGAATGTTTTTGGGGATCTTGATCTTGTAATAATCTCTCTAGGGCGGCGATCGCCCCACGCCACTGGCGACGACGCTGATTTACCGAAATTGGCTGGTCATCACAATCTTCATTTGCATGCCGCAGCACAGAACTAATCGTCTTACTGATTTCTAACTGATCTAGTTCAAAATTTGCATTCATAAAACTGTTTTCTCGACCAAGCTAGGTTGATAATAAGTGCATTCCGCAAAAAAAAGAACCTGTAGAACCGAACCTAAATAGGTGCGGGTTCACGCGATTTGTTAATTGATCATTGATTGAGATCTGCTTTAGTACCACAGAAAGTCAACATTGATGGAAATGCCAACCTCTATTGAAATCACCAATTTTTTTCCACAGATTCTATTATCTTTTGATGGCAATCTAAATTTTTATAGCCTGTACCGCTGGGCAATGCTTGGCATTACTTTATTTAATGTTTTCAATGTGGTGGTTTCGATTTTAAAGTACAAAAAGTACTTTGATCGGCTACCTTTTTTTCTTCAACGCTATCTCAAAGATAAAACGAAAAAAATATTAGGGAATAAAATCACGGAAAGTCGCAGGGAAATTCAAATTAACCTGACCTTATTAGGGGTCTTGATTATGCTTAATATTGCCCTCTTTTTTGTCTAAGTAAATCGAAAATATCCAAACAAAAAGTGCACTAGTTAGGCACAACTAGCATCAATAATTTCTATTAGTAATCATCATCTGCAACACAGATGCCCTTGCATTTAATGCCATTTGTTGCCGTGCGCTTGCAATGGGGGCAGAGGATTTTTTCTTGTTCTTCAGATTGCTGGGATTGTGATTGCTTTGTTTGTGCCTTAGTCATCACTAAATACAGGTAAAGATTTTAATGTTACGCCTTTTTATCCTAGGCATATTTAAAAGCATTCTGCAATGTAGACAACCGAACCATCACCCTAGGGCGATCGCCTTTATTTGATTTTCTTCAATAAGCCATTCGGCTTGAACACTCTGTTAGGAGGGTAGGGCGATCGCCTTTATTGGGCAAACAGATATTCGAACAGATATTCAAACAGATATAAATACAACCAAAAATTAAGACTTTTCTAAAAGCAATTTTTTGCTGACTACCATGGAACTAAAGACCCTTAAGCACGAGTAGAGATCTAGCCATGAGTAACAAAACCGAGGCAACGGCCATCATTAAATCCCACGTTATCTGGGCGATGGGCGGTGGTCTGATTCCCATTCCCCTAGTAGATTTTGCGGCTGTAACAGCCATTCAATTAGAAATGATCCAGCAGCTCGCCCAACTCTATGGTGTTAACTACTCGCGCAGTATGGGCAAAACCTTTGTCTCAGCGCTAACGGGGACGACCTTAGCTCGTTTAGGCGCTAGTTTTATTAAGGCGATTCCGGGAATTGGGTCGGTGATCGGCGGTGCGTCCATGTCCATCACCTCTGGTGCTTCCACCTACGCGGTGGGGCAAGTGGTGATTAATCATTTTGAGACGGGCGGTTCCCTCTCTGATTTTGTCGAAGAAAAAGTAAAATCAGCCTATGATAGTGCTTTCGAAAAAGGAAAAGGCTATGTTTCAGACCTCGAAAAGGAAGAGGGTGACAAGGCGGCAGATATTTACCAAACCCTTGAAAAACTAGGCCAGCTCAAGGAACAGGGCGTTCTCACAGAGGAAGAGTTTCAAACAAAAAAGGCGGAATTACTCTCGCGCATTTAAACTTCACCCAATTAATCTACAAACACTAATGTCCAATGGCGCTCAGAGGTTTGTTCGACTTTGGCTGTGGCTAACCCTGTTTGGTCGGCGATCGCCTGAATTTCTTCAACGGTAAAGGCGGCAAATAACGAGTCTCGAAATAACTTTAGTTGGTGTGGATCAAAATCTGCGTCGTCAACGCCGGCGATAATGTCATCAATTTTGGCGACACTGGTGGGACGAAATAAATCCCGCAAAATAATAACGCCTTGGGGTTTTAATAATCGTCGCATTTCCTGAAAACAGGGCAGCGGATCTGGCAAATGATGAATTAAGCTATTGGACATAATCACGTCAAAGGTGCGATCGCCGAACGGTAACTGCTTCGAGTCTGCAAGCTGTAGCTGAATTTGCCCGGTGACATTAGCCGCTTCAATATTTTTTTGGCCGACCGCTAACATTGATGGCGCTAAATCAGTTGCAATAATTTGCCACTGGGGGCGCTGCTGAGCCACAAAAATCGGAATTCTTGCAGTGCCTGTCCCTAAATCTAAAACCTTTGCCGTTTCGCCACCATAGGTCTGCACAACGAGGTTGGCAAAATCTTGGTTAACATCGGAAAAATCCATCGCATCGTAGGCGATCGCCTCGGCAGGATCATCCATCACTTCCGGTTCTAAAATACGTACAATTGCCATGAGCTTATGTCCAAACACAAAGAGCGCTGTCAATTTTGTACACTACCCAAGACTCCTTTGCCGAATTATTTCTGTGACCCTACGCCACCTTTCCCTTTCCTGCTGCTCTACCTTTAGCCTATTCGCCCTTATGGCTTGCCAAAGGATTGACCCTGTCGTCTATGAATGCCAGGAGCTACTCGAAACTATCAATAACGTTGTCATCGAAGCCCAAACCATTACTCAATCAGAACAAATGGCCGAGGGCGAAGAACCAAATCTAGATATCTGGCTCCAAGCAGCTGACATCCTTAGTAAAGGCTCCGAGGCGATCGCCAACGTCAATATCGATGATTCCATACTTCAAAATTACCAGACCCAAGTGAGCGATATCTATAACGAACAAGCCCAAGCCACCTACACCATGGTTGAAGCTTGGCAAAAAAAAGATCTAGAAAAAGCCATGGCCGCCCAAGCACGCGCCCAAACAGCCGGACAACTTGAGAAAACCACGGGTGAATCCCTAAATAACTATTGTCAAGACAAAGAGAAGGAACTGCCATCAGCCCCCTAGACAATTAATCTAAAAAATCAGGCGGCGATCGCCCCTCATTAACCCCCAACAACTTTGCAACCAATATCACACCATTAGCTGCATTCGCCTTCAGATCCTAAGGAAATTTCGTCGATGACTGATTATGCAAACTACCCTGACTTGCCCCTTCCTGAGGCAATCCTAGGGGACGCACAACCTGATACTTCCTTGCCGTCTCTTTCTCTTGCACGACGGTGTAATCCAGCCAATGGATACAATCTACCGGACAAGTGTCCGCAGCTTCTTGGATGATATCCTCAGCATCACCATCTTGACGAAAAACCCTAGCCCGACCATGCTCTTCCTCTATATAGAAAGTATTAGGAGCCGTATGGGCACAATGCTTACAGCCAATGCAGGTTGTTTCATCAACATAAACACCTTTTTGGCGTAAAAAACCACCAAGCTCTGGCTCAAAACCAGACCGCTCATCATTATTTCTCAGAAATCCCCCCAACTCTGGCTCTTGACCAGAACGCTGGGGGGCAGGATCAAAGGTCATAACCTAGCTCCAACGCTGAACCACAAGACGAATAGAGCCATCTTCGTTTTTCTGTTGCTCGCTCACTTGAAAGCCTTGCTTATTGGTTTCATCGAGAATGGTGTGCAGAGCATAGCCTTGGGTGAGGCGATTGAGAAAACCATCTACCGTAAGGGGCTGTTGCCAGTACTGTAAATCAGCGACGAGCTCGTACTCGCTGCCATTCCAGCTAAAGCCGATGTCATAGGCATTGTCTTGCTCGATGACCACTTCAGCGGTTTGGGTTTGTCCCTGGTAACCGCGGACGGGTGTTGGGCCTTCTTTCCAGTCAATGTCCATGCCCTTAAGAGCTGCTTTTAGGGAAGACAGATTACGGATTTTGGTTTTGATGTTGCTGAAGTGAGACATAGGCTTTTTACGGGTTGATTTGAGTTAAAGATTATTTTTTATTGTTGAAATAAAAAAAATTACCAACTACTTTGCACAGAATTGGTTGTTTCAGCGGACTGTTCAACCGACTGGGCATAATAGTCAGATGTTTTTTCGGTGGACATTACGATGCCCAACTCTTTTTCAATTGCAGCAGTAACCTCTTGACACGAAGCGCCGACGATACCCGTGACTTTCTCTTTGACTCGACCGTCGGGGTAGATGATGAATTCTAATGTCTCCATGTTCATGGACTGATTCTCCTCATCCGCAGGGTGTAAAGGTATAGGGAATTATCGACTGATTAGTTCGGTAATTCTCCATTTACGCCTATGCAATTGCATTTGTAGCAGTTTAACAAATCTAGATAATTTGAGGGTAGCCTACTTAAGAAAATCGTAAAATTTCTTGCTTTTCTTAAGAAAAAGTTTGGGTGTGACTCTGAATTTCTGGCTATGTTGCCTAAAAATCGCTTTACCACTAACGATAAAGCCGGTGTTGATGGGGTTAAATGAAATGCCAAAAAACTGCCATGGTGGCGATCGCCTCAGATTTTTTTTGACTTAATGCTCTGTAATCCCCCACAAGTATAAAAAAAGTTACACTGTCACAAAAAGGTTTTTCTTTTCAGCGCCGCCATCCATGAACGATTTTCAAACAACTTTTTGCCCTGTTCCCGATGAGCAACAGCCTCTAAATGAATATAGCCAACTGAAGGAGTCTTGGTTTTTTAGCTGGGGCACAAGCGAAATGTTGATCTATATTCGTAAGGTTGCTTGGATTTGGCTGTGGGCGACTTTAATTGTGACTCCTATTGCTTGGGCAAGTTTTCCCCTAGATCGTTATCCAACGAAGCTCGTTCTTAGTGCCAGCCTCGGTGGTATGTTTTTACTTGGCTTGGTATTAGTACGTTTATACTTGGGTTGGCGTTATATTCGCGATCGCCTCCACACGGAAAATCTTTTCTATGAAGAGTCTGGCTGGTACGACGGCCAAATTTGGCGGAAACCAGCTTCGGTTCTACAACGGGATCGCTTGATTGTGTCCTACGAGATTGCGCCCATTCTCCAGCGGATTTTGCAAACGAGTCTAATTGTTCTGGCGATCGCAGCGGCTTGTTTAACGGCGTTATTTTTACTCTAATTTCACTTCTCCCTATCGTTTTTCAGTTCACCTCACATCCCAAAACATTATGTCCAGAGGCAATCGCATAAAATCTCCGAAACTTGAAATCAGTCTGCTACGGGAGGGTCTCAAGGAATCGACACACCTTGCCGAAGCGGTGGTGTGTGATACGAAGGGTCGCGTGCTCTCAGTCGCAGGTGATGGCGAAAGCTCTGCCTTTATCCGCTCTGCCCTTAAACCATTCCAAGCCCTTGCAGTGGTTGGCACAGGGAGTATCGAGCATTACAAGCTAACCGATAAGGACTTGGCCGTGATTTGCAGTTCTCACAAGGGTACAAAGGAGCATGCTCGCCAAGTTTTTCGCATTTTATGGCAAGCGGATCTCGAATCTCAGGTTTTACAGTGTCCGATTCCCCACGGCAAAGATAGCGCCCTAGAACACAACTGTTCTGGTAAGCACGCCGGGATGTTGCTCACTTGTAAGCATTGCAATTGGAGCTTGAGTAGCTACATGGAAAAAAATCATCCGGTGCAAGAGTTGATTTTGAATAAGGTGGCGGAACTTTTGAAAATGCCGCCCCAAGAGTTTATTGCGGCGAAGGATGACTGTGGTGTGCCCACTTATCTGATGCAGCTGCGCCAGATGGCAACGCTTTATGCTCACCTCGCATCCGGCGATCGCCTTGATGTAGAACGGGTCGTGAGAGCGATGACCTATCACCCCACAATGGTCGCTGGCAAAGGGGGCTTTGATACGGAGCTAATGCGCCTGTCTGAGGGGGAAATCGTTAGTAAATCCGGTGCAGAGGGTATTCAATGTATCGGTCGCGTGGGCGAAGGTTTAGGCTTAGCCATTAAGGTTCAAGACGGCGCGAAGCGGGCAAAGTACGCCGTGGCGTTATACCTCCTTACTCGTCTCGGTTGGATTTCGCCAGCGGTTTCCGATACACTTTCTGAGCAATTTTTATCCCTCAGTCCCTATAAGCGTCTCGATGTTGTTGGAGAACTGGCGTTGGTTTAATAATTTAACGTCAGTTATGGATAAGAATGTAGCCANAAATTCTTTAGAGAAAAGGAGACACGGAGAGGGAGAGACACGGGGAAGCAACGACAATTTGCATTTTTTGAAAGCCAGGATTGTTTGCATAGAAACATCTCCCTATCTCTCGCTCTCCCATTCACCGCGTCGCACTTCCGAGCATGCTTAATGATTTAGGCCGCGGATATCAGTTTAGGGACAGCCAAATTTGAGTAATCGGCTAATTCCAAACTTCGCTGGAAAATTTCGTCAATTGCCACCATTTGCCCGTCTGCGGTTAAGAATTTATGGTCTGGTGTTGCGCGGATAATGCTGCCATTTTCTAGTTCGTATTCAAACATCAGGCGATCGCCCCGCTGATGCCACTGTTCAATTGGTTGGGTGTAAACCAAGCCATTTTGGTCAACGCTATAAACATGGCACATTAGTTCGCGCTCAACAATTTCTTGAATTGGCAAAACCCCGTACTCCACCGTCACTAGGGGCGTATCGCCAGCAAGACAGTACTCCGCAAATTTCACCATCTGGTCAAAGAGATCTTTCGAGACTTCCTGAGGCACACCATTTTTTGCCGCGCCGTCAATGAATTTAACCTCGTGCTTTTTCATCTCAGCAATTTTCTTTTTACCCATCGCCCGCCGCAATAGATCCGCCTCACCAAGGGAATAACCCGCCAAATCCTGCGCCATTTTCATGATTTGCTCTTGGTAAACCAGCACACCGTAAGTTTCATTCAAAATCGGCTGCAACAGTTCGTGTTGATAACGGATTTCTTCGCGGCCATGTTTACGGTCAATGAAAATAGGGATTAATCCCGCGTCCAATGGCCCCGGACGATAGAGCGCCAAAATTGATGAAATATCCTCAATACCTGACGGTTTCAAATCCTGCACAATCTTTTTCATGCCGTCGGATTCCAGCTGGAAAATCCCGGCCAGCTGACCCTCTTCAAACAAACCGTGGGTATTTTTAATATCTGGAGGTAATTTTTTTGCTGTACCCTTCGCCAAAATTTCTAGAGCGCGCCGTTCATCAAGGGGCAGCTGATCGAGGTCTAATTCAACATTGCGGTGCTCTTTAACAAGGTCAGCCGTTTTTTTAATGGTGGTGAGATTCCGCAGTCCTAAAAAGTCCATTTTCAGGAGACCCATCGCCTCCACATCTTCCATGTAGTATTGCGTGATCACCGCCCCTTCATTGTTGCGCTGTAGGGGAACAGCTTCGTCGAGGGGGTCGGAGGAAATGACTACGCCAGCAGCGTGAACCCCAAAGGTTTTGTTGGTTCCCTCGATGCGGATCGCCATGTCTAGCCACCGTCGCACAGCCGGATCTGTATCGTAGCGCCGCTTAAATTCTGGTTCCGGTGTATCGTCGGAAATCATCACTTTTAGTTTTGTCGGTTTCCCTCGGGCGACGGGAATCATTTTCGCCATTTCATCGGACTCGGCGTAGGGAATATCTAGCACCCGCGCTACATCCTTGAGGACGGCTTTTGAGGTCATTTTATTAAAGGTAATAATCTGCGCCACCCGTTCTTTGCCATATTTTTTGGTGACGTATTCGATCATTTCCTGTCGCCGCTCAATGCAAAAATCGGTGTCCACATCAGGCATTGATTTTCGTTCAGGATTGAGGAAACGTTCGAATAGTAGGGTGTGGTGAATGGGGTCAATATTGGTAATACCGAGGGCGTAGGCGACAAGGGAACCCGCAGCAGAACCTCGTCCGGGACCCACGGGAATGTCATGGTCGCGAGCGTATTTAATGTAATCCCACACCACGAGGAAATAGGTAGAGAATCCCATCCGTTGCATCATTTTTAGTTCGTATTCAAGGCGCTCCTTGTAGGTGGGGTCAACTTCGCCACGGGTCTTACATTTCATGCGCTCCTTGAGTCCTTCCCAAGTCACCTCTTCGAGGTAGCTATCGGCGGTGTGACCACTGGGAATCGGGTAATCGGGAATGCGGGGTTCCCCAAGAATTTTGTAAGGCTGGACTTTTTCGGCGACTTCTAGGGTGTTGGCGATCGCCTCTTCGATGACTTCGGGGTCGAGGTGATCTTGAAAAAGCATGCGCATCTCATCGGCGGACTTCATGTATTCTGTGCCGCTATACCGGAGACGTTTATCCTCTGTGATTAGCTTAGAGGTTTGGATACAGAGTAGGGCATCGTGGGCTTCAACGTCGTAGCAAGAAATGTAGTGGGAGTCATTGGTCGCAATGATTTTAATGCCGAGTTTACGGGCAATTTTGACGATCGCCACATTGACGATGCGGTCTTCTTGGGAGCCATGGTCTTGGATTTCGAGATAATAATCATCTCCCAGCAGATCTTGATACCATTTCGCCACATCGTAGGCGCGTTGGTAATCGCCCTTAAGGATACACTGGGGAACTTCGCCACCAAGGCAAGCACTGGTCATGATTAGACCTTCATGGTGCTTTTCGATGAGTTCTTTATTAATGCAGGGACGGGCGAAAATGCCTCTCCCTTGGTAGCCCTCAAGGTGGGAAATGGTGGTGAGTTTAACGAGATTTTTGTAGCCTTGGGTATTTTTTGCGAGAACAACTTGATGATATTTTTTGTGGCGTTTTAATTTACCGTTGCTCTGCAATTTGTCTTGGATGTCTGCGTTGATCACATACATCTCGTTACCGATAATGGGCTTAATGCCTTTGCCACGGCAAGTCTTCAGCAGCTCAATTGCGCCATACATCACGCCATGATCTGTCAAGGCGATCGCCGGCATATTCAGCTCTTGGGCACGTTGTACTAGGGGCTTAATTTGGGACGCGCCATCGAGCAGAGAATAATCGCTATGAATATGCAGACCAACAAAGGACATAAAAGCTCACCGAGTCTAGATGTAGTGGGTCGTTCTTATTTTAGGGCAGGGTTTGGCGATCGCCGCCCTGATATTTTCTTAGGGCTGTTGGGCTGGTGGAATGGCAAGCTCAACATCAAATTTATTGGCAAGGGTATTAGCGTTATCGACAAAAGTCTCAATCTGCTCGAACCCTTCATTGGCAGCAGTAAGGGAGGCGATCGCCACAGTTCCGGCAGTAGCTAAAGCTGCAAGATACTTTTTGACTCTTGCAAGTTTGCGTTGCTCTTCTGGCTTTGCGATTTCGGTTTCAAGATCCTCGATTTCGATGGTGACAGCTTCCTGTTGTGCCTGTGGAAAGAACTGTACGGTCTCCTTTAGTGAAGCAATCAGTTTCAGAACTTCTTGCATATCAACACCAGATTCATGATATTGACCTGCAACAATAGCTCCTTGTTCGACTGTGCCGCCTTTCATCACGCCAATACCAAAATTGCCGCCACTTTGAACGATTTTGTCGCCTGCGACGTTATCACCAGAGCCAAATTGATTGATATTTGTAGTCATAGTTTCAGGTTCAAGAGAGTTGTAATGGAGTTTGATTAATTGTTCTGCTTTTAAAGGGAGCATGGCGTAGGTTTGCCCTTCATCATCACTAAACTCCACCTCAAAAACATCTGGTGCAAGATCTTCAACAATTGTGCCCACTTGCCCCGCAAACAGGTTCTGTTCTGGAAGAGATTCGCGCAAAGCTACAACATCTAAAAGTTCAAGTTCGGTCAATGTCAGCATTATCGTTTCCTCACAATGAAGCAACTAGTTAGTCGAGGAAAGTCCTCATCGGGTCGAATAATCCACGTGGTGCGGACAGGTGCTGTGTTTTGGTTGCGGGTAATCTCAAAATCGACGGTATAGCGCTGCCCATATTGGTCTTGCATTCCGAGAATCGCTTCTTCTTGGTTGATTGCGTTTCTAATTATTTCTTCCAAGATGTCTGCATCTGCACTCTGTAAATCTAGGATAGCGGCAAATAATCTGGCTTTGTGCTTGCCACGAGAATGATTTTGGTTGAGGCTATAGTCTCGCAGTTTCTGAATATCAATAAAAGCATTTTGGAAATTGGGGAGCTTCATAGACGTTTGTCGCGTCCAACGTTATCGCCATTGCCATATTGGTAATAATTTGTTTGGTTTTCAATATAGTCACCCGTTTGTCTCTGTCGTTGTTGGAGGGGTTCGTAGCCATCAAGGAGTTTGCGGAGTTCAAGTTTTAGGCGCAGTTTGCCGATAGTGACTTGGGTTTCGCCCATGGCTTCTAACCCCAAAAGTTCTTGGTAATCGAGAGGCGGATGTTTGGGATGGTCAGGAACTGGAACCCATTCAGAGATTTCGAGATTGCCGAAGCTTCTATGGAGTTTGTTGAATACATCGCGAATTAAACCTAAAAATGTGCGGCGGGTTTCGCATTTGCCGCTAATGGCGATAAAGATTTTGTTGTCTTCTGGATCGGATTTTATAAGGGCAACATTGCATGTTTCGTCACTTTCTTTGTAAGCCAGCATCACACCACTACGCCAATAGGTTTCGTTATGGATTTTCTCGTGAGTTTTAACGATAAATCGCGAAATGATGCTGTTAGGCAAAACGCGGTAATGGTACTGAAATTCGAGGGTATCGCCTTCTAAGTCAGTGTCTTCTGGTTCGTCTTTCGGGAGAATGCCGGGAATGAGAAAGCGAGGTGGATTGCAGTCGAGGGCAAAGGATAGTTCAAACTCTTTCATCAGCTCGATGAGGTACTGATGGCGTTCTTTGGGGTAGCGGGCTGCATCAAGGATACGGGTAAGGTCATCGCAACTGAAAATTCCCTTGGATTTGGTTTTTAGGCGATCGTCGCTCAGGAGTTCATAAATACCTCCGGTTGCCCATTCCGGTTTGAGGACACTTGTTCGTTGTAAAGGATTAGGGTTTCAAGTTTGTCTAGCTTTCTGATTTCTGGTGGCAACTCTTCCAGATCCATTCCCGATAAATCAAGCTCTGTCCATTCTTCCGCTGCTGCTTGTTCGATGAGTTTTAGAGCTTCTGTTGTCGACATCGTTCGCCACACATTTTCGTTCGTTGCTGGCATTTTAGCGAAGAATCCCTCCGCCTTCGGCACCTCCCTTTCAAAGCTATCCATTACGCAAAAGTCAGTGAAAAGGATGTATTTACTGGCTTGTGGTG